>JAIOXO010000026.1 GCA_022396035.1 Actinomycetes bacterium
CCCAAGGTTAGAAAGATATAATGCTGGAATCAGGATGTCTTACTTAAAAACTAATGAAAAAATGCTTGCAGAAGCAATAATTGCAAACATAAATACTAAGGTAAATTATAAGAACGCCCCTTTGGATGGTGCTAAAAATACAGTTACATTATTAAGTAGATACTTTTAGATCATTTCATATATTCAACTCTTATGTTAAATCCAAAGGATTTTTTTGTTTATAAATATTTTAAATTTTCTGCGATTAAGACGTCTTGGTAGCTAGGTATAGTTGACAAAGTTAAAAACTATATTATTAAGTTTAAGTGGGGAAAAGTTTCTATAATAAGAAATAGCCAAAGATTCCAATAAACTATAGAATTAAATTAAATGGATTCATCCCAACAATATAAACAGTTAATAAAACCCCAATGGGCTCCGCCATCCTGGCTTTTTGGGCCAGTATGGATAGTGCTGTACATCATTGTTTTTATTTCATTCGGGTACGTAATCTACCTTTATTTCAACGGCACTATCCCCTTCCTTATTCTCGTGCCTTTCATTATGAACCTGGTTTTTAATTTTTCCTTTACCCCCATTCAATTCCGCCTTAGAAATAATTGGCTGGCGGCAATTGATATAGTATTGGTAACTGTAACCCTTTTATGGGCATTATATAAAATTTATGCTTATGCTGGCTGGGTTACTTATATAAATATCCCCTATATATTATGGGTAATTTTTGCAACTGTATTACAGCTGACTATAGCCTTCATTAACAGAAAAAGCTGAAATATTGTAAATTTAAAAAGTTAGAAAGGTTCTAAAAAATGTATATACCTACTGGCAGAAAGACTATCCTGAAATGGGAAATGTATGGTATTTTATTTATGGTTCTATTGGGGTCATTTCTTCATTTCATTTTTGAATTAAGTGGTGGCTTAACTGCTGCAGCGTTGATAGGGGCTGTCAACGAGAGTGTGTGGGAACATCTAAAAATAGGTTTCTGGCCTGCTTTTATATGGGCAATAATTGAATTTTTTGTTTTTGGAAAACGAACCAGAAATTTTTTGTTAGCCAAGGGAACCTCCATCACCCTTATCGCTTTTTTGATCACCGGAATCTATTATTCTTCGGTAGCTCTGGGAATTGAGACTCTGGCTTTAGACATAGGTAATTTCGTGGTGTCCATTGCGCTCTCACAGGTAATAAGTTACAGGATTATGCTGGTCCAGAGAAATTACAGAGTACTAAATATGATAGGAGTGGTGTTGATTATTATAAACCTGACGGGGTTCAGCCTGCTGTCATATTATCCTCCCCGGTGTCCCTTATTCAAGGATCCGGTAACCGGAGGTTACGGCATTGTTGAACATGAACACTAAGTCAGGCTAACATTTTTTTAAGCTATCCTGATACGTTATTATAAACAGTTACAGTTTTGGTGGTTAAAACAAGCTGCAGGCTAACTAAACCGGAGTTATCACTAAAATTCTCAGGCTGATTCAGGCTTTTCTACCATTTATAATGAGTATGCTTATATTTTACAAACCTTAAATTCAATTAACGTGGCAATCTTTTTACCCACTGCCACGCTAATTGAAAAATTAGCTGTCTTTAGTTCTCTTATCTAGATTAAGGCCCTTAAAAACTTAACGCTACTGGCAATCTTATCATCCAATCCTGAACATTCTATGGAAATATCGCCATCCCAGTCTGTTTCATTTAAAAATTCAAGGCATTTCTTTATATTATCTGCATTAACGCCTTCGCCTATACCTACTTCGCTGCAGGCTATACCGGTTTCTTCACCCCGAAGAGCAGCTGCAAGTTCCTTGCTTACATCTTTGATGTGCACATGGGTAACATATTTTCTTAATGTCTTTAAAAATTCCAGGGGATCATTTCCCTGGATAAAGGTATTACCGGTATCCATGTTTACTCTCAGGTATTCTGATTCAAAATGAGAAAGCAGCTTCTGCATGAAATCAAGATCACCGGTATAAGGTCCATGGGGCTCTACATTTATTATTATCTTGTAATCTTCTGCCCATTTCAGACATTCACTGTAGTTACGGATGGCCTGCTTTAGAACCTCATCTTTGGGCATATCAAATTCTTTTCCACTATCGGTTGTATCTACTTTTGGACAACCCAGATCACTGGCAAACCTGATTGATTGCTGTACATATTGAACGCCGAATACCGCTCCGTCATATCCCATTATAGGGTAGGATCCGTCTATCTGGGATATCCTGAGATTATTTGATTCACACATTCTCCTTATAGCTAAAGGATTCGATTTAAGGGATACACCGGGCTCATAACCCATAGCATTGATAAAATACTGTCCGTCAATTACTCCAAACTCAATGTGGTCCAAATTATACTTAGCTGCAGATTGTACTGCATCAGCAAAGCTGCCGCTTAGGCTTCGCCAATTGTCTGTGTGCATGCCGAGACTTATCATTTTTCCTCCTTATACTGATTTGTATTATTTCTTATTTATAATCTCTTATAACTTATTTCTAAAACAAACAGAACATAGGCGTAGGATTCTGCATCAATAAAAAGTTGCTATGCTTTTAAAATTATTACATGTTATAGTAACTATTACAACAAAAGAAACCTTAATTTACTGCAATTCAGACACTAATAAGCTGCCACTGGGCCCGGAGGCCACCCAGGTGGCACTTTTTCTGAAACCAGGGCAGGGAAAATCTGCACTTTAGAGAAATTTTTCTTTGATCTACAGAAAAGCGGTAAAAAGTGGCGAAAAAAGAGATGGGGCGGCTAAGGACTTGGGTAAAAATTATTTAAAAAAATTGACAAAGCAAGTATTAAGTCTTTTGCACATCCTACCCTTAAGGAGGGCTCTTATTCCAGGTTTTTATTCTCCGGGAAAGCCTTTTTTTGGCATCCGTTTTCAGGTTCATGATAATGTAGCTGTACTCATCTAAGTCAAATACCCCATAGTGGGGACCGCTATAAAGAATTACCACACACTCTCCCGCCCTTTCCTTTTTCTTTATGGTGGCAATGGTTTTTTTGGCTAATTTCCTCATATCAGACCGCAGGAGGTAGAATTGCATCAGTGAATAGGTGGCAAGTTTGGTAAGTATCTGGGTAAGAACCAGGGAATAGGCAGGGGAGCTAAACTTAGCCAGATCCCAGAAACCTTTAAGCTGGCGGTGGCGCTCCTCTATGACCGTCCTCCTTTTGTATAGGTCAAATGCCTGGCTGGGGTATTTGTATCTTTTGCTCATGGCCAGCACAAAGTAGCTAACTACACCATTCTCGTAATCGGTCTCCCTTTTTACAGATACATGCAAGGGGCAGGAGAGGTTTTCCCAGGAACCGAGGTTAAAAAAGGAGACCACCTCCTCTTTTTTCTTGGTAAAGCCATCCCCGTCCTGCTCCAGGCAGTAGGGCTTCCAGTCTATATTTTTAGCCTGGGCAAGGCCCACTGCGTCACTGTAGGCGTCCATGTCTTTTCTTAAGGGTATTATCCAATTTATCTTCAAATCCTTTTTGTAGTGGGTAAGGGTGGGCCCGTCCAAGTAGCCCCGATCCATCAGCAGAGTATCGATATGCCCCCCGCTTTTAGTAAACCCGTCCACCAGATTCCTTCCCTGCCTTAAGCCATGGACATTACCGGGATCAACCCTTGCCCCCGCGTACAGGTAGTAGCTGCCGTCCTGGTCTGTATTTAGCAGGGTGGTAAGCTTATAGCACAGGGTGGCCCTGGCCCCGGGGGCATCTTTTGCAGCATGGTTTTTATCCTTATCCAGCCATACATGCTCGGCCATTTGGTAGTTTTTGTTATCAGGAAGGATAATATAGCTTGCGTCCTCTACAAATATACCGCTTCTGTAGGCACCTTTTTTCCTCATCCAGGAGGAAAAATCATGGTTAAACCACCTGGTTAGATCTGCCGGGTCGCTGTCAGCAAAAAACTTTCTTATGGTATCGGGGTCTACCGGGTACTTTCTTTGCTTTTTGTTTTTATTATTAAATCCCTCTACCGCACCCAGGTTAAACCCCAGCATCTTTAAAATGGTCCCGTTACCCAGTACATGGCCGATGTTAAAAAAAGCATCCTCCCCATACATCTTGGCCCCCATAACCGAGGCTAAAAGAAACCAGGGGGGCACCTCTTTTTTTACCCGGGGGCTGGGATAGGTATCTTCGCAGAAGGGGAAAAAATCGGTGGCAAAAAGGAAGGCGAAAAACTCATCTACAAAACCCATCTTGGAAAAGGAGCCGTAGTCTATATTGCCATCCTTTAGACCTTTTTTAACCTTGGCCTTATTCTGGGTATAGACAAAGAATTTAGCTCTCTCTTTTCCCATAGCTTTTGGTTTTGACTTTCCTTATTTTTTTAAGATTATCATATATTTTGGCGTCTAGCTTATTTAGCCTGGCCATGGCCCTGGTGTATTTTCTGTAATTGTGGGCTTTTTTTACAACCACATCCTCATCATCTTTTCTTATGAAGGTAAGCTTGGTTTTACCCTCCACCTTCCTGGATAAATAACTGAAAGGGCCGTGTAGATCCCCCTTTGCGCAGCGGCACCTTTTGTTTCCGCAACTTTTGTATGCTGTATATATGGAGCCTTCTATCATATCCTGGGGGTTAAGGAGGTAGGCCAGGGTCTTTTTTCTCTGTTGCTCCAAAAGATTTATTTTTTTCTTTATAGCGCTTATGTCCATAATATTGCATGTATTATTTATATATACATACCATATTTTAGGCTAAACTGCAATCTTTTCCAAATTGGTTTTAAGAATTTTATTTAGGGCAAAAATCAAAAAGCAGTGCCCTTAAAAAAGTCTGGTTTTATGGGCACTGCTACTTTGTTTACAATTAACAGAATCTACTGTCTGAATCACAGACCTTAATTTAATATACTTTTCTGGTTTTTCAATAGATACAGTAAAAGAAGAGAGAAATTATGGTTATGAACAAAAAGATACTGATAGCCTCCACCATTTTGTCACTGGTGTTATGGTTTTTAATGCTTGCTTCTGTTTCCCTTTACCTTTTTACTGGAGAATTTCCAATGAACCGGGGGCAACTGGGCCCTTGGGTTTGCTCTGGTCTTTTGGATTAACTCTGGGAATTGGATTCATGGGAACAGTTGCCGTTAATATCCTGTTTATCAGGCATAAGGAAAGAAGGGCCTGGATTGCCTGGGTTTTAAATGTGGTGGTTTCATTCTGATACGTTCCGTTGATGGTTTTAACCTTTTTAATGATGGTATAAACTATGGATTCAAAATAAAGGTCCCAGAATATATGAAGTATTAGGTTGTGCGGGAAGGGGCCTTTGCCGGTTAAATTTAAACATTCAGTATCCTTATTTATCTTAGTTGCTGCGCTGCTGCTTGTAGATTCTGCTCCACCTATTCACCCCTGAATTTTCTTGCTGTTTCCACCATAGCCAGGTAATTTTCTACTGGTAAATAATCAGGAACAGAATTCCCTGTTCCAAAAGCAAAGCCTGGGTACTGACTGGCATACTCCAGGATTTCCAGTACATATTCTTTTATTTCTTCTTCACTACTGGTACAAATATAGCTCATATCCGCTCCACCAAAAAGAGCAATACGGTCGCTGTAGAGCTGTAGCCATTCAGGAAAAGGGGCAATTACATCTTCATTGGAATGCTTGGCATCTATTTTGGCTATGTTTATGATATCATCCATTACCGGAAAGATATTGCCACAGGAATGAAGTAAAAACGGCTTCTGGTGTGAGTGGATAAGATTGGAAATCTTGGCATACTGGGGAATTATCAGCTCCCTTATATCCTCCGGCTTGAGGATAGTGGAAGACTTGTATCCTAAATCATCCCCGAATCTGCAAACTGCATAAACTGTAGAAAATTCCTTTAAAAACCATTGCCATATACTAACAAAAGCTTTCCCCATATTGAAAAACAGGCTGCGGTAAAGCTCAGGATCATCGGCAGATATGATACACAGATTCTGCAGGCCAACAATATCCTGTACGCATTCAAAAATACCGTTTCCGGGCCCTCCGACAGCTTTCATACCGGTAGGCATCTCCTGGGATAACAGCCTAAAATCTTCATAATATCTTTCCCTGAAAAAATCAGGAATCTGGTCCCAGGGGTAAGATTTGAAATCCTGCCTATTCTTTATCGTGCCCGGCTTGTGGTAATAAAGGGCCCCGCTTCCTGGTAGTATGGAAGTTATAAGGCATTCAAAAGACACGGTATCATATCCCATTTCTTTGAAGAAGTGTATATATTTTTTAAAGAACTGTCTTTTCTCTTCCCGGTCTCCGTTATAAAGAGAGGCGAATTTATCTCCCAGTATTTTTTCCATTATACTGGTATCTATTATATGCTCATACAGGGGGATTCTTTCCGGCTTTACTCTGTACACAGCATTTACCACCTGGTTAAAGTCTGGTTTAAATTCTTTCATAATCTCTTAATGCTGGTTAGTAATCAGTAACTTATTAACTTTTTTAATAATTTCGCGTTCAGCCAATATTATGAAATATAACTTCAGGTTATGCAACTGACAACAGAGTGCATGCCCTCCCCCGATTGTGTTAAATTATATGCTTTAATCTATTTACTTATTAATAGATATTATATTATTATGTCTATCTATATATAAACATTTTTAGTTGAGGTTTAAATATGGGGATAGATGAAAAGTTCTGGAATGCCGAATTTGAGGATCTGAAAAGAGGTTTTATGGAAAATGAAAATAATTATGAGTGCCTGCTATGCGGTCACGTAGTAGATAAGGGAATAATATATCCGGAGCACGGAATTTTTTATGAGCCTGAAAGCTATATGCATCTGCATATAAAGAAAACCCATAGGTCGGTATTTAATTATTTAATAAACCTGGACAAGAAACTTACCGGATTATCACCCCACCAAAAAAGAATGCTGCAGCTTTTCCATGAAGGAAAAAGTGATTCTGAGATCAGAAATATTACCGGGATAGGAAGCAATTCAACCATCAGGAACTATCGCTTTAATTTTAAGGAAAAAGAACGGCAGTCAAAGATATTCTTAACCCTGATGGAATTGCTGCAACAACAAGACAACCCCATCAATCAGTTTATTAATGTGAATAAAAAATCAAAAATGATCGACCACCGGTATAATGTTACAGTAGAAGAAAAAGATAAAATCATAAAAAAATACTTCCCTCATGGGACTGATAAAAAATTAAAGAATTTTCCTCCCAAAGAAAAACTGAGATTGATAATTATCAGCCAGATAATAAAGAATTTTAATAAGGATACCATTTATAATGAAAAGGAAGTAAATCAAATCATATCAAAAAGCTACCAGGATTATGCTTTAATAAGAAGATACCTTATAGAATACGGTTTTCTGGATAGAAAACCTGATGGAAGCCAGTATTGGGTTAGGTGATTAATAATATTAAGCAGATGACTTCTAAACCTAGCCAGAGCTGGCCGCTACAACCTGTTATAAGTCATAATTTAGGGTATAGCCAGTTTCCAGTTATAGAATATTTCGCCTGTTTTTCTAAATGCTTACCTGCAAAAGCTATACCCTAAAACAAAGTCATGCATGAAACTGAAACCATAATAGAATTAGAAAAAATAACAGTAACCAAAATGATTGAACTTTACTGTGCCCACCTCCATTCTCCAAACGGGGGCCCGCCCTGCAAACAATGTTCAAAACTTATAACCTATGTACACCTCAAGCTAGACCATTGCCTCTTTGGTAATGATAAACCTACCTGCAATAACTGTACCATGCACTGTTATCAACCACAGATGAGGTCAAGAATCAAACTAATCATGAGATATTCGGGTCCCAGGATGCTCTATTGCTACCCGGTACTGGCCATCAAACACCTTATGCGCCAGCACCATGGCTAAAGCTTAGACAACCAATCTTACTAAACATTAAAACTGTCGATACTAAGGATGTGTGCATCTATGAAACGCTTTCTCCTTACACCATCTAAAAAAGCCCTGATAGCTTTTTTCCAGATTAAATTCTTGCCCCACTTCATAACCTCCATAATGGATAAAACCGCCGGTATATGCTATGGTTAGCGCATTAGAGAAACAGGCAAGCTTTGACAACTCTGTTTCAATTACTTAAAATAGAGCTCAATTTTCAAAATATAAGCGCATGGATAATAATTTGGATAAAACTGATTTTATCAGGGAAATAATTAAAGCAGATCTTGACCAAGGCAGGGTAGAAAAAATACATACCCGGTTTCCTCCAGAACCCAATGGCTACCTTCATATAGGGCATGCTAAAGCCATCTGCTTTAACTTCGGGCTGGCCCAGGAATTCAAAGGATTATGCAATCTGAGGTTCGATGACACCAATCCCACCAAAGAGGAAGATGAATATGTTCAGGCTATCAGGGAAGATGTTAGGTGGCTGGGATTTGACTGGCAGGACCGCGAATATTATGCTTCCGATTATTTCTCCCAGCTTTACCTATACGCCATACAGCTGATAAAAAAGGGTAAGGCTTATGTCTGCGATCTGGATGCCGGACAGATACGCCAGTATAGAGGCACCCTCACCCAGCCAGGGAAAGAAAGTCCCTACCGGAACCGTTCAGTAGAGGAGAACCTGGAACTGTTTGAAAAGATGAAACAGGGAGAATTCCCTGATGGTTCCAGGGTACTGAGGGCAAAGATAGATATGTCTTCACCCAATCTTAATCTCAGGGACCCCATCATGTACAGAATAATGGCCAGAAGCCATCACCGGACCAAGGATCAGTGGTGCATTTATCCCACTTATGATTGGGCTCATGGCCAATCAGATTCAATTGAGAATATAACTCATTCCATATGTACCCTGGAATTTGAAGACCACAGACCCCTTTATGACTGGTTTATACAGCAGCTGGGGATACACCATCCCCGGCAGATAGAGTTTGCCAGGCTTAATCTCACTTATACCGTAATGAGCAAACGAATGCTTAAAACCCTGGCGGATAAAGAAATGGTTGGAGGATGGGACGATCCAAGGATGCCCACCCTTAGCGGTATGAGGCGCAGGGGTTACACAGCTGAAGCCATTCGAAATTTTTGCAATGCCATCGGGGTAGCTAAGTCTAAGAGCACCATAGAAATAGAATACCTGGAACACTTCGTAAGGGAAGACCTCAACCGCATTTCCCCCCGGGTTATGGGAGTGCTAAACCCGGTTAAGGTAGTTATTGACAACTACCCGCAAGACCAGGAAGAAAATTTAACTGCCATAAATAATCCCGAGGATCCTGAAGCTGGAACCAGGCAGGTCCCCTTTTCCAAAATCCTGTACATCGAAAGGGATGACTTTATGGAAGATCCTCCCAAAAAATTCTACCGGCTGGCTCCAGGCAGAGAAATAAGGTTAAGGTATGCCTATTTTATTACCTGTACCGGCGTAATCAAGGACAGCCAGGGCAATATATCGGAAATACACTGCACTTATGACCCTGCCACCAAGGGAGGGGATGCTCCTGACGGGAGAAAGGTAAAAGCAACCATACACTGGGTTTCCGCTGCCCATGCCCTGCAAGCAGAAATACGGCTGTATGATAAATTATTTACCAAAGAAGATCCCCAGGATATAGGCCAGGATGAAGAACTAATTCAAAATTTCAATAAAGATTCCCTAAAAATAATCAATAGCTGCAAACTTGAGCCTTCCTTAAAAGAAGCAAAACCGGGTCAGATATATCAGTTTGAAAGGATTGGCTATTTCTATGTCGACCCCGATTCCAAGCCTGAAAATCTGGTGTTTAATCGTACAGTTAGCTTAAAAGACCGTTGGGCCAAGATTAAAAAGAAAAAAAACAGGGCCAACTCCTGATAGCTTTAAGTATCTTCCAAGCTCAAATTTTTCAAATAGAGGATAGCTATAGCTAAAAAAATAAGAGAAAATACCAGAAACAATACCAGGCTTCCTGCATCTATAGGCTGGTTATAAAATGGTTTCATCAATTCCGCCACCCCCAGGGGGAAAAGAAGGGTAAAACCCAGCACAAACATGGATGGCGCCATCAAAAAACCCAGACCCTCTTTCCTTATAGTACTTACTGCAATAATTATAAATACAGGCATGATGAAACAGAAGTCCAGAATATATACTGAATAAAGAAACTCAATTTTTTCCCGGGCTATCATCAAGGACAGCAGCTGGCTGGCCCACAGAGGGTAAAATACCACCGGCTGCAGCAGTAAAAATATTATGGATAATACCCTGGAGGATCCAGGTATCCTGGCTTGGGCTTTAATGCGTGAATCGATGCTTGCCACTCCGTATACCAGGGTAAAAAAGGCCAGGGCAAAAATTGCCATATATCCAAGGTACATTACATTATATATCCTCTCTATAACATATATTCCATATGCATAAAAAAGATAACCGGCAACACCCAGGATAATGATCTGAATTTTGTACTGTTTAGGCCTGGAGAATATTGCCAGGATAAGCATCACTGCTGATGCCAGTAAAGTCATTAAATCCTGGGCAAATATGCCCGGAGCCATGGATTCACTTACCAGCCCTCTGTATACATCAAAATAAAATACCCCGGTAGCTGAAGCAATCAGAGCCAGGGCAGAAAGTAAAATCCATGAAATTTTTTTCTTGCTCAATTCAGCAAACATTGCTGTTTTCCTTTCCGGTTATAAATAATTATTTTTTTCCAGAACTGCCAACACATAGCCCACTGCTTCCTGGGGACTATTTACTACTTTATACAGATCCTTATCTTCAGGACTTATTGTACAGTGCTGCTCCAGAAGACACTCCTGTATCCAATCACGTATACCATCCCAGTACTGGCTGCCGTAAAGGGCAATGGGGAAGTGTTCAATTTTATTGGTTTGGGCCAGAGTCAGGGCTTCAAATAATTCATCCAGCGTACCATAACCCCCTGGAAATATTATGTAACCGATGGAATATTTGACAAAAATCATCTTTCTTACAAAAAAATAATGGAACTCCATGGAAATATCCTGGTAGGGGTTGGCTTCCTGCTCGAAAGGTAACTCAATATTGGCTCCAATGGACCGCCCTCCGGCTTCAAATGCCCCTTTATTTGCGGCTTCCATTATTCCTGGCCCTCCGCCAGTTATTACTCCCAGATTATTTTTGGCCAGAAGAGCTCCTGTCTTCTCCGCTGCCTTATAATATTGATTATCAGGCTGGGTACGGGCAGAACCAAATATGGAAATACAGGGTCCAACCTTGGCCAGAGTATCAAAACCCTCCACGAATTCCCCCTGTATTTTCAGTACCCTCCAGGGGTCCGAATCCGTAAAATCCTCTCCTTGGGCCTTTGAGCTCTGAAAAAGCTTCTTATCCGAATCTGATGCCTGGTTCTTTTTTTTCATTTTAATTATCTTTCCCTTCTTCTTATACCTAGCATGGCAATAGTTTGGCCATAAAATTGAGATATCAATTAGCAAACATCCCTTATCTATATTATAATATTTTCTTATTATGTTCTAATCTATATCTGATATGTGTTGTGTTATAACCTCTGCCATATTTATAGGACCGCGCATAGCTTTGCTTATATGGTGGCTTATTAATCCCCTGTTGTTTAAGGTTGCCTTCAGCCACTGGTTCTGGCCTTTGCTGCTTGCCTTATTTGCTCCCTTTACCATGATATTTTTCTTAGTCTCCTGGTATATGAGTCCGGGCATTTCCGGTCTGGAATGGATTTTGATTGCACTGGGAATTTTCCTGGATCTCTCTTCTTATGGAGGCGGAGGCTTTAACAGGAAAAGAGCATTAAGGTAACTTAATCAATAAACAGGTTGTGGGAGGAAAACTTACCGTCTGTAGTAAAGTTTACCCCCAGTCTCTTAAGGCCCACATCATCTCCAGGGGTAGGTATATGTGTCATATGCATCTCACAGTTTCTTAGGCTGGCCAGCTTGTTCATAGCCAGCTCTGCAGTATGGTTGGTTGTAGAGCTTATGGATAGTGCAATTAATGCTTCCTGCAAATCCAGGCTCTCGGAATCGGACCTGAAGATTCCCTTTTTTAACTTGGCAATCTGACCAATAACCTGGGGGGAAAGCAGGTGTATCTCATCAGGGATATTGGCCAGAACCTTTATAGCATTTAATACCAGGCTGGAGGCTGCATGCATCAGTTCGGAATTTTTACCGGTTACGATGTTTCCATCCGGCAACTCTATGGCTGCTCCTACAAAAATTCCATTGTGGCCTTTGCCTTTCAGCTCAGCCTCTTCTGCGCTGTGCCGTGCCACCTCCACCACCTTCCGGTCGGTAATTTTTACTCCCAGTTCCTCCATCAATGCCTTTACCCTGCCTACAGTCTCTTTTTTCTCTATGCCCCTCACGTATTCACTGTTATACCGGAAATATCGGCGTATAAGCTCCTGTTTGGAAGCTCCCTGCACTACTGCATCGTCTATTATACCGGTTTTAGCCTGGTTTACGCCCATGTCTGTAGGTGAATTATAAAGAGGCAGATTTGCATTTTTCTGGTCCATTATTCTTTTTATTATAAGCTGAAGTATGGGGAAACTTTCTACATCCCGATTGTAATTTATAGCCACTTTCTGGTACTTGTTAAGGTGAAACGGGTCTACCAGATTAAAGTCCTGTATATCGGCGGTGGCTGCCTCATAGGCCACATTAACCGGGTGCTTTAAGGGAAGATTCCATATAGGAAAGGTCTCAAATTTAGCATACCCGGCATTAATGCCCCTCTTATGGTCGTGGTACATCTGTGACAGGCAGGTAGATAGCTTACCACTATTGGGACCGGGGGCAGTTACCACTACAATAGGCCTGTTGGTCTTGATATAATCATTTTTTCCAAAACCGTTATCACTGCAAATAGTATCAATATCGGTAGGGTAGCCGTCTATGGGATAATGGAAATATACCTTCACTTTTCTGCGCTCAAGTTTGTTTTTGAACATGGCTGCTGCCGACTGGCCATCATATCTGGTTATAACCACTGCCAATATGTCCAGGCCCCATTTCCTTAATTCATCTATGAGTTTGAAGGTAGCCGCATCATAGGTTATGCCAAAATCTCCCCTTACTCTTCCCCGCTCTATGTCCTGAGCATATATACAAAGGATAATATTTATTTTATCCTTTAAAGATTGAAGCAATTTCATCTTAACATTGGAATCATAGCCGGGAAGGACTCTGGACGCATGCAGGTCATGGCAGAGCTTTCCCCCGAACTCCAGGTAAAGTTTATTGTCGAATTTTTCTACCCGATCCAGGATGGCTCTGGTTTGTTCTTTTAGATATTTCTGGTTATCAAAACCGATTTTGCTAATCAACAGATCCCTTAAATTACAGTAATAATTGAATGGTTGAATTCTTATTAAACCTTAAACAAAACAGGTTATATTTGCAAGCGGTAATATGTGCTGTGGATCCAAATTTTTAAATTTATTTTAATCACTCCCCCCCCCATTTGATACCTTAATCTTTATACTAAAATTTTAAATCTTTTATCCTTTTTTTAAATTAGTAAAACTTATGGAAGTAATTATATCCCTGACTGTATATCAGGTTTATTTACTATAATCAATTGGCATCCTTGGATAGGTTCCAAGCCGGGCTATCTTTTATACCTGCATCTGCCCCCGGCTAATCCTGCATTAGTCAATTCTGGTCTCTGATTTCTATAAGATACTCGGCCTTTTCTAAAATGTGCTTTTTCTGCTAATATCTCTATATAATTATTTAATAAATACAAGTATGCATGAGCATAACCATAAAAGCAGTGCCACTACCAATATAAAGGTTGCTTTCTTTCTGAACCTGGGATTTGCTATTGTGGAGGTTATTGGAGGTTTCTGGACCAACAGCCTGGCTATTGCCTCCGATGCTTTGCACGACCTGGGAGACAGCCTTTCTCTGGGGCTTTCCTGGATACTTGAAAAGTACTCTAATAGAAAAAATGACAGTAAATACACCTATGGCTATAAAAGATATTCCCTGCTGGCAGCCCTGATTAACGCCATAATTTTAACTGCTGGATCCCTGTTTATACTGTATCAGGCAGTGAACAGGATTCTGGAACCGCAGCCAGTCCATGCCCAAGGAATGATATACTTTGCCATCGGGGGAATAATAGTAAACGGCTTGGCTGTTTTAAGGTTGAGAAAAGGTAAAACCTTAAATGAAAAAATAGTATCCTTTCATTTGCTGGAGGATGTCCTGGGCTGGATAGCGGTTCTGGTAATAAGTATAGTAATGATGTTTAAGGATATCCCCATACTGGACCCCATACTTTCATCAGCCATAGCCGTCTACATCCTGTATAATGTAGCCAAAAATTTAAAGAAGACTTTATCAGTATTTATGCAGGCTGCCCCGGAAGGTATAAACATTGAAGATATAGATAAAAACATAATGCAGCTGGACAAGGTTATAGACGTCCACCATACCCATCTGTGGTCCATCGACAGCTTAAATCATGTACTTACCACTCATATAGTGGTGGAGGATCAGCTGGATCTTCAACAAATATCCGATATAAAAAGACAGATTAAAGAGATGCTCAAACCACTGGGACTGGAACATGTGACCCTGGAGATGGAAAGAAAAAGTGAAACCTGCAACCTGAGGGACCAAGACTGTTTTTAACCATTTTAAAATAAGCAGTTCTTAGTAATTTAATGTGGTGAAAAAAGAAATACCTCCAAGCAAGATAGCTAATATAATGATAAAAGCAGCATAAACCGGCTTCCGGTTGTGGATAAAAATAATAAACTATCCGGACATCGAATAAACTTAAATCCATACCCAAGAGATAACAGTAAAAGGTATCCCCGCGGTTTTGTTTTTTTAATAGATTTAATTTCTAAAAAATTATAAGCTTAAAGTGATAAGCCAATCATCAGTATTTAAAAAATATGAACAGATATTTTAAATTTCAGGTTTTTCTTATATTATTCCTAACCGTCGTACTCACCTCTTCCTGCTGCATCATACCCCAACTGATGTGCTCACAAATAGATCCCCTGCCTTCATCCAGCCCTCAGACCGAACCGCCTCCTCCGGTAGAGACAGAACAGGCAGTATCAGAACCCGATGCTTTAGAAGATTTAGAAGAAAAAAGTGATGAAGGCCTGGATCCCCGGGAAGTTTATTTTAATATCGAATACTCCGTGCATGTACCAGATAAGACCGATAAAATAATATTTGTATCTACCATACCCGGCAATTACAGCAAAAGGCAGAAGGTCTTAGATATCCAGTATTCTCCCCGGCCATCCAGGATATTTACCCGGGGACAGAACAAATATGCAGAATTTATGATAGAAGAACCCCTGCTGGATTTTACTATAAACATTGCCAGCCGCATGATCTTGTATGATTATGACCTGGTCTCTGCCACTTCAACCCGGAATAATAAACCCGAAGGGGACCTTGATGAATATCTGAATGAAGAAAAGTACCTGGATATAGATGACCCGGTAATTGCTGATAACCCACTGGTCAACACATTAACCGAACACCCTCTGGATAAAATCAGGATGCTGTATGATTATGTTTTAGATAATATGAGCTATGACACCTATAATCCTCATTCCCTGGGAGCAGCAGAAGCACTTAAAACCGGTAAAGGGGACTGTACCGAATACACCGATGCCCTGGTGGCGCTAAGCCGGGCTTCAGGTTTCCCGGCCAGGTTTGTTGAAGGTTACTACCTCTTTGGTTCAGATCTGAACAATGGCCACAACTGGGCAGAAGTGTATCTAAACCGCTATGGCTGGGTGCCCTTTGACCCTACCATTGATGACAGCAATAAAATAAGCGGTTATACTACCTTCAACAATCTCCAGAATACCTATGTTTATCTTTCTTTTAAAAGAAATGACCCCGCACTTAGCTATTACCATTTCTACTATTACCGGTACTGGGGTTACAATATAGAGGTTACCAAGAACATAAGCTATACACTTACTCCATGAAGAGGTTAATTGTAGCAGCTTAAAACTGCTACAATTAATTATTTAGAATAAATTAATACAGAAATAGAATTTATTTCAAAATGTTTACTGGAATTTTTTTCGCAGTTTTTTCAGCTTTGAATTTAAGTCTTCCTTGTCTCTGCTTCTGTAGTTACGCTGTTCTCCGCCACCGGACTGGAAGCTTCTTTTCTCCCTGGATTTGGCTTCATTAACCACAATAGTTCTGTCTTTAAAACTAGACTGGTCAAATTTTTCCATAGCCTTTTTGGCCTCTTCTTCAGTTTCCATTTCCACAAAGCCAAAACCTCTTGATTTTCCGTCTGCACGGTTAATAATCTTGGAGTACACTACTTTACCTTCAGTAGCAAACAGTTCTTCCAGCTCTTTATCCGTGGTTGCATAGTCCAGGTTACCCACATACAGTCTCTTATTCACTTACATGCCTTTCTGTTTTTTTAAATTTACCTTATAAAGAAAAGTTTCAACATAAAAATAATTAAAAAAGGGAATACGCAATACAACGTAGAAGTTGGAGGAAATTACCTAAACTCTCTTAATTTATTAACAGTCCTTACTAATCTTTATAATGTTTAATATTATATATTATCCCTACAATTATGCAAATTCATTTTAAACCGGGACTATCCCATTAGCCAACCTTCTGCATTTTAAAAATTATATCCTCCTTCTATAAACATACAGAAACACTGTCAAAAGCAGGGTAATAAAAATAAACAGATAGCCTACCCAGATAGACAGATTGATGCTTGACCTGGATACCATGCTGGTTAGATAGGGGGCCAGAGCATTGCCTGCTGTGCCTGAGATAAAAAGCACCGGCAGCAGAAGGTCCACCTGCTGCTTATAAATCCTGCTGCCAATATAAACCAGCAGGGGGAAAATTGCCGAAAAGCTCAGGCCGGTAAACACTGCTGAAATTAATATACTGGCTTTGGAATTAGCCAGCATCAAGCTTGCCAGCGACA
>JAIOXO010000027.1 GCA_022396035.1 Actinomycetes bacterium
GCGGTGCAGAAGATACTGCTGTTAGCCTCACTGGCTATCCAGCATCTGCTTCAGGAGACAACATCACTTCAAGTGAATTTAGTTGGTCAGGAGCAGAAGATGGATCACAAGATGTTTATTTCTTAAATGTGATAACTGATACTCCACCTCCTCCTCCTCCACCACCACCACCTCCACCACCTCCTCCTCCTCCACCACCACCAGAAACGGAGGTAGCAGGTATTACCGAAGAGGTGAAAGAAACTAAAGCAGTAGTGGAAGTTTTAGGCATAACTGAAGAACTACCATATACAGGCTATAATTGGCTGTACTCTGTGGCAGGCTTCCTGCTTATAGCTATGGGCGGTGCAATGTTGGCTCTAAAGTTAAAACCTAAGAAAGCTACCAAGTAGCTTAAATTAAAAAAGTAATACAAAAAGAGCATCTTAAGAAATTAAGGTGCTCTTTTACTAAGTCTTGTAAATTTCCTAAAAATCATAAACAATACTTTTTATGCAGAAGAGAACCAAAACCATAATATTAACCATAGCTGTAGTAGTACTGATAGGCGGTGGCCTGTCTTTATTGCTATATCCCTTTGTAACCAACCTTATAGCTTCCAGGCAGGAAGCCAGGCAGCTGGAAGAATGGCAACAGCAGGCTGAATCCATAGAACAGCAGGATTCAGAAGGAACAATAGAAACCAATGAAGAGCCAGTTAGCGAACCAGAGCCAGAACAAACCGAGGAAGAGGAAGCCATTATAGAGTGGTCTGAGGAAATATCCGGCCAGACAGAACCCCATGAAGAACCGGCAGTAGAGGATTACTTTCCTGCAAAGATAACCATTCCTTCAATTGAGGTTGAGGCTGTGGTATATGAAGGAACAGACAGGGAGACCTTAAAGCAGGGGCCCGGCCATATAATAGGCACACCATTTCCGGGAGAAGTGGGCAGATGTACCATATCCGGCCACAGAACCACGTATGGAGCACCTTTTAACCGTATTGATGAACTGGTGGAGGGAGATCTAATATATATTGATACAGTAAGTGGGGATACTTTTGTTTATGCCATAACTAGCCAGGAGATCGTAAAGCCTACTGATGTCCATATTTTACAAGGCAACGATAAAAAGGAATTGTTGCTTACTGCCTGCCATCCAAAATATTCTGCTGCTTACAGGATAATAATTTATGCAGAGCTGGTAAATATATACCCGGTAGGTGAATTATCATGAGTAGGAGAGTAGCAGATAATCTTACAGTAGTACTACTGGTAGTTTTTACTTTTTTACTGGTGGGATACACTGTATATAGTGTTGAAAAACAAAAAGCAGAGCTTATCAGGATGGAAGAGGAGCAGGACAGGATAGAGAAACTGGAACAGGAACTAAGGGAACAACAAGGAGAGATGCGGGAAGCGAGGCTGGAGGAATTAAAAAAGGATAGGGAAGAGAAAGCCAGGAATATCATTGATTTTCATAGTGACTATTCTTTAATAAGGTCAGAATTCTTAAGAATGATTGCCAGTCTGGAAAAAGATATGGATTTGAGGGCTGTAAACATTGAAGAGGTTGAAGAATTGACCAATGAAAGAATAGATGCCTCTAAATCTCTTATAGATTCTTACAGCGGTATAGAAGTGCCTCCAGTTTTGGATAAATTTTCAGGCTTGCTTATGGATTTTTTAGAGAATGATTATAATACCTGGTCTCTTACTTCTTCTTACTACAATAGCAGGCATTATTCTACTTACAACCTAGAAACACTGAATAGACTCCACCAGGAAAATATCCAATTATTTAAACAGGCAGAAGACGAGTTAGTAAGGGTATATAAGAAATATGAGCTTGATGAGTTAACAGAAGATTTATACTAATTGAAACTTTTTCTAATTGTCTTCATTTATTTTAGCAAAATTTCCTATATTTTTCGCGAGTTATATCTAATATAAAAGCAACGCAACCGGAATCGGAGTACTGGGATTAAGTGATACTGATGCTGGAAGTGGACAGGTTGTAGAAGTTGTATTAGGCATAAATGAAGAGCTACCATATACTGATATGAATTTTGCAGTTTCTTTGGGCGACGACTCGATAGTAATTAGTGGACTGGCTGACCTTATTGCCTGGTTAAAAAGAATATTTGGATAAAGATAGAAACTAAACCGCAAGAAGCCCGGGGTTTCCCGGGCTTCTTAACTTGGCGTCCTCAAACTTTATAAAAAATTTATTTAGTTAGTGAAAACAGTGGTAACCACTCTTCTTCCGCCGTTTTCTGCTATTCCTATACCTATACTTCCATACTGAGCTCTTAAAATATTAGCTGCATGAGTAGGACTGTTCATCCAGGCATTGGCAAAAACTTCAGGACTGCCAGCAGATGCCGGCTGGGACTGCGCCAGGTTCTCCCCAGCATTCCTGTATCCAATCCCATTGGCTTTCAAATAATTAAATATATTGGTGCCTTCCGGGGTATAGTGAGAAAAATAACCCCTGGAGAGCATATCTGCGCTCCTCTGCCTGGCTATGTTAGTAAGAGCCTGGTTGGCAGCCAGAGCATTTAAGCCATTAGCCTGTCTTATAGCATTTATCTGGTTAAGTATCTGCTGTTCATATCCATTCAGGTTTGCAGAACTTACCTGAGGTGCAGCAGCCTGCATATCAGTAACTTCTTCATGAGCATAAACCCTGGTGCTTCCCCCAGAACCATTCAGCGATCCTGGATTTATTCCATAATCAGAACAAAGCTGGTTAAATTCCTGGGAATTAACAAAACCTGCCAGAACATATTCTCTGCTTTTACCACTGTTTAGCTCTGACATCCATCCATTAAAACCTCCTGGGTCAGGAGCCCGATCAAAGAAAGCTCTATACATTACCTGTAAAAATTGTTCATTATTTAAATTCTTAGCCATAAACTCTTCTGAAAAAATGAAGTTTTTAGCTACATCTGCTCCGGAAAGAGAGCCGGAACGAAGTCCGCCTTCCCAGCTAGCTAAACCAGATGGATCCGGGTTCCTATCCAGGGTTACCTGATACATCCTGGTTACAAATCCGGTTACTCCGTCTGCGCCCTTAACTTCTACTGTAGCGAAGCCTAGGCTGCCTAAAAGCAGCGTTACTGCCAGTATTGCTACCAGCGGCAGAACCATTAGTGTTGATTTCTTCCTTAAAAAATACTTAGCCATTTTAACCTCCTATTAGAAAACTTAGCTAGAGGCAAAATGGCTTACTGCTTTTGAGCATAAAAAAATAATAGCCGGTTGCACCACTGGCTCCTTACATTTCCAGGTGCCCAAATATGAAATGTAAGTCATCGCCTCTATTACCAAGTTAATGGTTATTTAGTTTTCAAAATTGCTTTAATTTATCTAACAATACATATACTAATAGATATAGAGATATATGTCAAGAACTATTTTAATATATAGTTATAATAAAATATTATTTACTTATATTAATACTATTAATCCTTAACTATAAAAAAAATACCCTGTATAATTTAGATAAATTTATAAAAAAGAGGCATATGGAACTGGAAAAACTATTAAAACTGGATGTTTCAAATATAGATGAAAAACAGGCTGGAGCTGTTGTCCGGGACCTCCGGGAAGAACTAAACCGGCATAACTACTATTATTACATCAAGGATAATCCCATTATAAGTGACGCTGATTATGATAAGCTTATGAGGCTGCTGGAAAGCATTGAAGAAAAATTCCCCCAGCTGGTAACTGCAGATTCACCTACCCAGAGAATTGGTGCCCCCCTGGAGGGAGGCTTTAATACCTTGGAACATGGAGAAAAGATGCTGAGCCTGCAGGATGCTTTTGGGCATGAAGAGCTTAAAGCTTTTCTGGACAGAGTGTACAAGGATCTGGAGTTAGAAGAAAGCCAGGTAGAATTTGTTTGCGAACTGAAGATTGACGGCTCTGCGGTGTCTTTGGTATATCAGGATGGAAGTTTTGTGAGAGGTGCCACTAGGGGTGATGGAGTTACCGGAGAGGATATTACCAGTAACCTAAAGACCATCAAGGCTATACCCCTGAGGCTGATGGATGGGGTCCAAATTCCTTCCCGCCTGGAGGTCAGGGGAGAAGTTTATCTGGGAAAAGATGAATTCTTGCAGATAAACAAGCGGAGGGAAGAGGAAGGATTGGCAGTTTTTGCCAATCCCCGCAATGCGGCAGCTGGATCATTGAGGCAGATTGATCCTGCCCAGACTGCTAAAAGAAGGCTTAGCATCTTTATATATGGAGCGGTAAGCAACCAGGAGCTGGGTGCAAGCAATCATTACCAGATGCTGGAGTATCTAAAAAAGTGTGGCCTGAGGTTAAACCCCCATGTAAAGAAAGTTACTGGATATGAGAAGATAAAGAAATACTGTGACCGGTGGGAAGAGGAGAGGAAGAGCCTTCCTTATGAGACTGACGGTATTGTGATTAAGGTAAATGATTTTTCCTACCAGCAGAAGCTGGGCCAGACTTCCAGGAATCCCCGCTGGGCTCTGGCTTACAAGTTTCCCCCCGAGCAGGAAGTTACCAGAGTTGTTGACATAAAGGTAAGTGTGGGCAGGACCGGAGCCCTGACCCCGGTAGCTAAGCTGGAGCCGGTTACTGTGGCCGGGTCAACGGTATCCAATGCTACCCTGCATAATGAAGATGAGGTAAACAGAAAAGATGTAAGGATAGGGGACTGGGTCATAATACACAAGGCGGGGGACGTAATTCCGGAAATAGTTAAGGTTATAACTGAAAGAAGAGATGGTACCGAGAAGCAGTTTAAGATGCCGGAGCGGTGCCCGGTATGCGGTTCTGAGGTTATAAGGGCGGAAGGGGAAGCTGTAAGCAGGTGCATATCCCTGGCCTGCCCGGCCGTACAGTTTGAGGCCATTGTACATTTTGCTTCCAAAGGGGCCATGGATATAGACGGGCTGGGCCCGGCTATAGTTAAAAAATTATTGGACAGAGGGCTGATAGCAGATCCGGCAGATATTTATTACCTGGACTATGATGATATATTCTCACTGGAAAATTTTAAGCAAAAATCAACCCATAATCTATTGGAAGCTATCAATAAGAGTAAGAGCCAGCCACTATCCCGGCTGCTTTTTGGTCTGGGTATAAGGTTTGTGGGACAGCATGTGGCAGAGATACTGGCAGATGAATTTGGGGATCTGGATAATCTCATGCAGGCTGATTTCAGCCAGTTGGAATCTATTGATGAGATTGGACCCCGGATTGCAGACAGCATAGTAAGCTTTTTTAAGCAAAAGCAAAATTTAGAGGTAATTGAAAAGCTAAGGAAAGCAGGCCTGAACTTTTCTGCTGAAAAGAAGAAGGTAGAGGAGAGAAAAGAGTTTGCTAAAAAGACATTTGTGCTTACTGGAAAACTGGAGAATTTTACCAGAAGCCAGGCTGCTGATTTAATTGAAAAATTTGGGGGCAAGGTTACTTCAGCAGTAAGCAAGAGCACAGATGTGGTGATAGCCGGAAATGATGCAGGAAGCAAGCTGGATGATGCCAAAAAACTGGGCATAAAAGTTATAGATGAAAAACAATTTAAAGATATGATTGGGTGATGGCTATAAATACCGGCAAGAAGGCTTTAGAAATCAAATGGAATGTCAAAGATGCACTCATGTCCATTGTAGTGATGATTGCCCTGCTGCTGGGCATCTATTATGCTACTGCCAAGGTTCTGGAGATGCTAAGCGGTATTGAGTTTTTAAGTATTACCAGTATTAATAATCTTAGCTTTTCGGTACTTTATGGCATACAGGTATTCCTTATGCTGGGGGTGGTCTGGTTTTTTGCCATTTACTGGAGAAAATCTACACCAGGGGATCTGGGGCTGAGGTACTACAGCATCTTTAAGACCCTGTGGTATACTTTTCTGGCATTGATAGCCATATTTACCCTTAGCTTTCTTTATGTATTTGTAGTAAGTTCGGCATTTAATATAGAAGCTCCCGCCAGTAAAATAGAGCAGCTGGTAAGGGGGAGAAATATTTCTACCAATATTCTGTTGGTGGTAGTAGCGGTAGTGGCTCCATTTTCAGAAGAAATATTTTTCCGGGGGTTCCTGTATTCAGCTTTTAAAAAAGCCTGGGGGATAAATACCGGGCTCTTTCTGTCTTCTCTTTTGTTTGCCCTGGCCCATATGGAGGTATACAGCTTTATACCAATTTTTTTGATTGGCTGGATGCTGGCCTACATATTTGAAAAAACAAAGTCTCTTTTTCCAGTAATCTTTCTCCATGCAGTGTACAACCTGATATTAATTCTGCTGCTTTTGGGCCAGGTTGAGATAATAAATATGTACTAATAGTCAAAAAAATTTGTTAGAATATTATATCCGTTTTATTTGGCAGGCTGAAAGGTATTATATGAAAAAAATCAGCAAACAGGATGTAGAACATGTAGCCAGGTTGGCCGAGCTGCAGTTCAGGGACCAGGAAGCAGAAAAATTTACCCAGCAGCTGGACAAGATACTGGATCATGTGGCTAAAATAAGTTCTGCGGATACAGAAGATATAAAACCCACTTCCCATGTACTTGATATACAGAATGTATACCGGGAAGATGAACCCAGGGAATCGTTAAGCCAGAAAGAGGCTTTAAAGAACGGACCCGACATTATGGATAATGGATTTAAAGTGCCAAAGATAGATTAATTTACGGGGGCATTAGTGGACCTTAATTTCTTGAGCGCAGGCAGGCTGAACAGGCTTCTAAGGAAAAAAGAAATAACTTCCCGCCAGATACTGGACAGTATAATCAGGCAGGCAGAGAAAGTTGATCCGGAGATTAACTGCTATATCAGCAAAGCTTTTGAGCAGGCTGAAGAGCAGGCCGGGTCAGCAGATAAGCTTATAGCTGAATCAGAGGCAGGCTATTTCACCGGAATACCTGTAGGTATAAAAGACAATATTTGTACCAGGGGGCTAAAGACCACCTGCGGATCCAGGATTTTAGAAAACTATGATCCTGTATACAATGCTACGGTAATAGATAGGCTAGATGGCCATAATTATGTTTTAACCGGCAAGCTTAATATGGATGAATTTGCCATGGGCTCTTCCAATGAAAATTCTTATTTCGGGCCGGTAAAAAATCCCTGGGACTTAAGCCGTGTACCCGGGGGTTCCAGCGGAGGCCCGGCGGCATGTGTGGCTTCAGGGCAGGCTATCTGCGCTCTGGGCTCAGATACCGGCGGATCAATAAGGCAGCCGGCTTCACTCTGTGGCGTAGTAGGCTTAAAGCCCACTTATGGCAGGGTGTCCAGGTACGGCCTGGTGGCCTTTGCTTCTTCGCTGGACCAGATTGGACCGGTTACCCGAGACGTAAGGGATGCAGCAGCCATGCTAAACGTTATTTGCGGTCATGATCCTATGGATTCTACCTCTCTGGATAAACAGGTCCCTGACTATACCAGTTACCTACAACAAGATATGAAGGGATTAAAAGTAGGGGTGCCCCGGCAGTTGATGGTTCCCGAGGTGGATACTCAGGTAAGAAAGGCAGTGGAAAACAGCCTGAAGCTTTTAAAAGATATGGGCGCAGAGATAGAGGAGACATCGCTTCCCAGCCTGGAGTATGCCTTAAGCGTATACTATATAATAGCTCCCTCGGAGGCCAGCTCCAATCTTTCCCGTTATGACGGGGTAAGGTACGGATACAGGGCGCAGGATGCTGACGGCTTAAGGCAGATGTATAAGAAATCCAGATCGGAAGGTTTTGGCGAAGAGGTTAAAAGAAGAATAATGATAGGAACTTACTGCCTGTCGGCCGGTTATTATGATGCCTACTATGAGAAAGCCCAGAAGGTAAGGACCCTTATCATAAATGAGTTTAACCAGGCTTTTTCCAAGTATGACCTGCTGGTATCTCCCACTTCTCCTACTACCGCCTTCAAATTGGGAGAACGGCTTCAGGACCCATTGATGATGTACCTTTCCGATATATGTACCATACCGGTAAACCTGGCCGGGCTGCCGGCCATATCTATTCCGGTGGGACTGTCGGATAATGGACTTCCTATAGGCTTTCAGTTTATAGGCAATATTTTAAGGGAAGATAATATACTTAAAGCCGCCTACAATTTAGAACAGGCGGTTAATTTCAACCACCGGCCAAAACTTCAGGGGAATCAAGATGACTGAACACAATCATTATGAGGCAGTAGTAGGACTGGAAACCCATGTGGAGCTTCTAACCCGGACCAAGATGTTCTGCGGATGCAGGGTTTCATTTGGGGAGGATAAAAATATTTATACCTGCCCGGTCTGCCTGGGCCATCCGGGCAGTTTGCCGGTGGTAAACCGGAAAGCTGTAGAGTATGCATTAAAGATTGCCCTGGCCTTAAACTGCAGTATTAATAAATATACAATTTTCCACCGGAAAAACTATTTTTATCCCGACCAGGCTAAAAATTACCAGATATCCCAGTATGATCTCCCTCTGGGAGTAGAAGGTTACCTGAAGCTGGACATGGGAGATTATGTACGCAGGGTAGGGATTACCAGGGTACATATGGAAGAGGATACAGGAAAGCTGGTCCATACCGGTACTACCGGCCGGATCAGCGAAGCCGGAGCCAGTATAGTGGACTTTAACCGGGCAGGTACCCCTTTGATAGAGATAGTTTCCGAGCCTGATATAAGGACTCCGGAAGAGGCCAAGCAATACATGATTGAGCTCAGGAACATAATTTTGTATCTGGGAGTAAGCGACTGCAGCATGGAGCAGGGGAGCCTGCGCTGCGATGCTAATGTGTCGGTGAGAAAGGAAGGTAAAGATCTGGGTACCAAAACTGAAATAAAGAACCTCAACTCTTTTAAGTTCCTCCAAAAAGGCCTGGCTTATGAAATCAAGAGGCAGACAGATTTGCTGCAATCGGGCAAGAAGGTAATTCAGCAGACCAGGCATTATGATAATACTACTGATACTACCAAGCCGCTGAGGTCTAAAGAGGAAGCTCACGATTACCGCTATTTTCCCGAGCCGGACCTGGTCCCTCTGCAAATTGAGGATAACCTTATACAGAAAGTAAAAAAAGATATACCGGAGCTGCCCCAGGAAAAGGCAGCTAGATTTAAACAGCAGTACGGGCTTTCTGATTATGATGCCCAGTTTCTGGCCAATGATGCCTGCATCTCCAGGTACTTTGAAAATGTTTGTGCTCATTATGGAGAAGCCAAGACAGTTTGTAACTGGATCATGGGAGATGTTAGTGCCCTGGTTAACCAGGGGCAGATAACTTTTGAGCAGATCAGGGTAAGCCCTGAGGGTCTGGCGAATATGCTCAAGATAATAGATAGCGGCAAAATAAGTACCAAGATAGCGAAATCTGTTTTTGAGCAGATGTTTAAGACCGGCAAAAAGCCTGAAGATATTATAGAAGAAAAAGGGCTACAGCAAATTAGCGATACCGGAATGCTGGAGAAGGTTATAGATGAGGTAATAGGGCAGAATCCTGAACCAGTAAACCAGTACCGGGAAGGCAAGAAAAAGGCTATTGGTTTTTTAATAGGCCAGGTTATGGCCAAAACTAAGGGCAAGGCCAACCCTAAACTGGTAAACCAAATTATTTCAAAGAAGTTAAGCAAATAAAGGAGGCAATTAGAATGATTAAAAAAATAGGAGTGTTGACCGGGGGAGGCGATTCCTCGGCTATAAATGCAGCCATAAGGGCTATTAAAATGAAGTCTATACATTATGGTTTTGATCTGTTTGGCATTAAAAACGGCTGGGAAGGCTTGATTGATGGCAAGGGCTTTGACCTTATAAAGAACGGGGTTTCCGGGACCCTTCCCCGGGGCGGAACCTATCTGGGAACCAGCAGAACAAATCCTTTTAAAATTGAAAATGGAGTGGATAGGGTCAGAGAGAACATAAAGAAGTTTGAACTGGATGCTATAATCACCATCGGCGGGGATGATACTAATGGAGTTAGCAATAAGTTGAGCCAGTTTGGTATCAAAGGTGTAGGTATTCCCCAGACCATTGATAATGATATAGCTTATTCCGATTATTCTATCGGTTTTGATTCCGCCCTGGAGGTAGTAACTGATGCCATTGACCGGTTGCATACCACCGCTTCTTCCCACCATCGGGTAATGATTGTAGAAGTTATGGGAAGGGATGCAGGCTGGCTGGCATTACACGGAGGCCTGGCTGGAGGCGCCGATGTTATACTTATTCCCGAGGTTCCTTTTGATTATGATGAGATCATTGATGTAATCCATACCAGGGAACAAAGGGGTAAGGATTTTAGTATCATTGTAGTAGCAGAAGGAGCTAAACCCAAGGATCAGGATAAGCAGATAACCGCATCAGGTAAAGTGGATAATTTTGGGCATGTTCAGCTGGGTGGAATTGGAGAGGTTGTGTCTGAAGAGATTGAAAAAAGAAGCGGCCATGAATGCAGGGTAACCGTATTGGGCCATGTACAGAGAGGGGGCAGGCCTACTGCCTTTGACCGTATTCTGGCTACCAGGTTAGGGGCCAAAGCAGTAGATATGATAAAAGAAGAAGATTTTGGAAAGATGGCCTGTTTCAAGGATAACAAAATAATTGCGGTACCCCTGAAGAAGGCTATTGAAGAACGTAAGCCCATGGATATGGATCTTTACCAGTTGTCCAAACTTTTTCATTAATATAATACCGGTGCAGGTATTAAGCCTGTACCGGTAATTGACTGTCAGCACCAATCCCATTTCAAAAATATTTTTAAATTTATATTGACATTAGTTAACTTAATGTATAGTATTATATACAAAAAATATATAATAATATAAATATAGTATATAAAAGATAACATTGGGTAGGGAAAAACTTCAATTAAACAATGATCTGAGAAGATGCAGGTTTGAGCATAATGAAATATCTCAGCAGGATCTGGCTAATGAGGTAGGGGTAACCAGGCTTACTATACATTCCATTGAAACCGGCAAATTTAATCCATCAGTGCTTCTGGCTTTAAAGATAGCAAAATTTTTTAATAAACCAGTAGAAGAAATTTTCTACCTGAAACAGGAATGAGGGACAGGGTGAAAAGGATAATAAAAACTTGTAATATTTCTCTCACAGCTTTGGGAATAATTGCTCTGGCCGGGTACATCTATAATCTGGTTTTTTATGAAAGGCTGAGGCTGCCCGTACTGGCCTTTGGGGATATAAACCCTATACTGGACCAGATGCAAATCACTGCAGCCATTTTCTTTATACTGATATTTTTATTCCACTGGGCAGCCATAACTTACCTGGTTATAAATTTAAGGTTTTTTAGAAGGGAAAGCCTGTTTATATCGGTACTGTTTTTTCTGGCCATACTTTCCATGCTGATGGTTATGGGGGACTTTGCCTTGCTTAGTGATATTGGAAAGGAATACCAGCAGGGATGGGATACCAGCGGGGAATGGGTTATCCTGTATATAAGCCAGGCTTTGCACCTGGTATTCTGGGTACTGCTGGCGGTATGGATGGCAGCTTCTGTCAGAATCCGAAAGCAGCAGGACAGCCAGCAGGTAATAGTAAGAGATGAATCAATATTTATTAATGCCCAGTATATAGGAATATTCTGCGGCTTATCCGGTATCGCCGTGTTTGTACTACTGTCTACCGCTCTTCCCCTGTGGGCTTTAAAGAAAGGAATATTTTCTGTCAGTATGGTCATAATTCTGCCTTATCTGTTAATAGCTCTATACTGGCTGATACTGAAGCTGAAGGAAAAGGGCAGGGAATGGTATGACGAAAAACAATATCAGGATATTTGCCGGGCCGGTCTGGTAACCATGGTGTCTTCAATGGTTATTATGTTTACCATTTACCTGGTGCAGTATTTTACTGCTACTGAATTCATTTCCATAACCTGGTTTCCTTTTTACCTGTTTTTAATTTTGCTCATATTTTCATCATCTACCCTGTATTTTGCCAAGAGAAGCTGATACAAAATTATTTGCAGCTTTCTGTTAATTTTTACTAATATTAGGTTATAATATTAGAAAGTACTGTAAACAGGGGTTGCATGGAAAGTCTTTCTAAAAATAAATGGCCCTATTTTGCTCTTCTGGCCTTAAATACCCTGATAGGAATTCAGGTTCTTAAGGCATTCTTATCACTTCTTGTTAACTTCCTCAGGGAAAGACCTGCTATAAGTCTGACCGAGGTTGCTATCTATGCCCTTACCACCTTCCTCATGGTATTTGCGGCTGGATTTTTATTCAGGCCAGGTGTTAAATGGTCTCTGTGGATTATTATAGGAGGTGTATCCCTGGCCAGAATTATATTACAGGTAAGCCAGTGGGGCCCTTTAAGTCTGGCTGCTTCTGCGGTAGGAACTATTTTGTGGATTACCAGTTTTGCTTACTTTGTTTCCATATTTAAGATTGAGGATTTAGGCTTGACGGCAGGCGGCCTAATCTGCGGCATTGGCCTGGAAACGGGGCTTCATGGCCTCTATGGTACCTGGGATATGATATGGAGAAGAGATGCAGTTAGCTTGGCTTTGGCCATAGGCCTGGTGCTGCTGCAGCTATTTTTAATTTATAAAGCAAGGGTGGGGAAACAAGGGCTAAATTACAGGGGGAGCGGAAGGGCCGGTTTTTACACCTTTATTGCCTTTATGCCTTTTATATTGATGCAGCTGCTAAAATTTCAGAATGTGGCCTCACTTAATGCCTATAATGGGAAAAGTTTAGAAATTAATTTATTGGCAGTTCTTGTTTCCAATATTCTTGCTTATCTGTTGGTGTTTTTTGGTCTGAGCAGTAGAGGCCGGCAGGCTATAACCTGGGTATCGGCAGTGGTGCTGATACTTTCTTTTATTGCCCTTAATTCACAGGTTCTGTACTGGCTGCAGGCCGCTGTGGGTAATATTGCCTGTTTCTGGCTGATATCTGTATGCCTGGCCAGGGGGATATCCGCAGGAGAAAAGGGGAAAAGTTACTGGCATAATGTGGCTTCTTTTGGCCTGGGAGGAATACTATTCTTTATCCTGGCTTTTATTTATTACGGCAGCTACGACCTGGTTCTGCCCTTCCAGCCCTGGGTGCTGGGTATGGCTGCAGCCCTGGTGGTAGCAGTTTACGGGGTGGTGTCAGTATCTTCTTTAGGGAAGTTTTTTAAGTTAAAACCGGTAACCAGGCCTGTTTATGTACTGATTGCTCTGCTGGTGGTACCGCTGATAATATTTATTACTTACACCGGCAGTTCACCCTACCGGTTCCAGAAAGATTCGGTAAGGGTAATGGATTACAATATACACCAGGGATTTAATATAGACGGCTACCTGGATCTGGAAAGTATTGCCAGAGTGATAGAAGGCAGCGGGGCAGAGGTGGTAGCCCTGCAGGAAGTATCCAGGGGATGGATTATAAATGGGTGTGCCGATGACCTGTGGTGGCTGGCCAGGCGCCTGGGAATGAATTATCTGTTTATGCCTGCCTCTGATCCGGTATGGGGTAATGCCATACTCAGCTACTACCCCCTGGAATTTAAGCAGGGTGGATTCCTGCCCAGACTGGGGGCTCCACTCAGGAGAAGTTACCTGCTGGCTGAGGCCCAAACAGGGCCGGCTGGCAATATAAATATAATGGTTACCCACCTGCACCATATAATGGATGAGGGGGAAGTAAGGCAGCAGCAGGTAAAGGAGGTTATAAGGCATTGGGATGGCTTGCCCAGGACCCTTATTTTAGGTGATTTCAATGCTGAAACCGGTGATCCGGAGATAGAGATGATGCATAAGGCAGGGTTAGTTGACTGCCAGCTTGACCAGGGCAGGCAGGAACAGTTAACCTGGGTACATTATGAACCCTACCGGAGAATTGACTATATCTGGGCCACCCCGGATTTTAAATTATCCAATCTGGAGGTTATCTACAGCAGAGCCTCTGACCATTTGCCGGTGGCGGTGGATGTAAGATAAAAATATTAAGATAAGTTTATTATTAGCTGTTTTCAAATATACAGCTATTAAAAGAAAGGATGGTCCAATGAATAAAAAAGGAGGAAATATTGCCCTGGCATTTCTTAATCTGATCTTCTTCATAGGGGTGGTAGTAGTAAATGCCCTGGCCAATATTCTGCCCATAAACAATAAGGCAACCGGTGAACTTTCCGACCAGTACCCCAATTTATTTGTGCCGGCAGGCCTGACTTTTTCTATTTGGGGACTGATATACATACTGCTGGCTATATTTATAGTATACCAGATAGTAATGGCCTTTAAGTCAAACCATGATGGACTGTTTAACCAGATAGGTATCCTGTTTATACTATCCTCGGTATTTAATATGGCTTGGATCTTTGCCTGGCACTATGAGATAGTGTGGCTGTCACTGATTATAATGGTGCTGCTGTTGATATCCCTGATATCCATCTATACCCGGCTGAGAGTTGGCAAATCCTCTGCCAGCAATGCAGAAAAGTATATGGTACATTTTCCTTTTAGTGTTTATCTGGGCTGGATTACAATTGCCACCATTGCCAATGTGACTGCGCTGCTGGTAGATTTAGGCTGGAACAGGTTTGGTTTAAGCGAGCAATTCTGGGCGGTTCTGGTAATAGCGGTGGGGATAATAATTACCCTGGCTAACCTGTTTAGCAGGAATGATATTTTTTATAGCCTGGTAGTGGTATGGGCTTTTTTGGGGATACTGCTTAAAAGGCTGGCAGATACTACTGTAGCCGATCTGTCGGTAGTTATTACTACCATAGTGGGAATGGCTATAATTGTAATCAGCATTATTATTCAGCTGATTAGAAAGAAAAAAGTTTACTAACAGGCATCAGCTTTTTTTGGAACCTACATAAGAGCCTCTGGGCCTCCGGTAAAAAGTCCTGCCCCCGTCCACTATCAGGTCGGTGCCACAGATATAGGCTGACATATCGGAAGCCAGAAAAAGGGCTGCACTGGCTATATCTTCCGGGCGGCCTATTCTTCCCATAGGAATCTGGGAAGCCAGCTTGGCATTGGTTTCTGGCTGGTCTGGATATTTCTTTCTAAGCATGGGGGTGTCAATTACTCCCGGGCTGATCATATTAGCCCTTATGCCTTTGGACAGCAGCTCATAATTAATCCGGTTGGTTATGCCCTTAAGCCCGGCTTTAGAGGCAGAATAATGCATTCCCCCTCCTGCGCCGGTCAGGGATACTACTGATGAGGTTATGATGACGTTTCCACTGCCCTGGTCTATCATGGGTCCTATCAGGTGTTTTAGGAAATAAAAGGGTCCGCTCAAATTCACGTCCATAACTCTCTGCCAGTGGTCTATGGTTATATCCTTTATTTTTTCGGTGAATTCGGTACCGGCATTTAGTACCAGTATATCTACCTTGTCCCATGTTTTAAGTATACGGTCACAGGTTTCTTTAACCTGTTGGTGTATACCGGTATCGCAGGGATAAAATTTAGCTTCAGGTAATTGTTTTAAGGCTTGCTCTCCTTTTTTTTGGCTGCTGCCGCATATTATTACCTCTGCCTGATAGCGGGCAAAAGTTCTGGCAATAGCCAGGCCGATACCGCTGGTACCTCCGGTAACCAGGGCCACTTTCCCTTTTAAGCTAAGCGGATTACTGTTTTCCATTATTACCTCCCTGACAAGATTGCTGACTATAACTATGATGACATATAATCATGATAGTGCAAACCATGCACCCATGATAGTTGATTGCTAGACCATTTTTGAGTAAAAGAAATATATTCTTTCAAGTATCCTTGCCGGCCTAAGATTTTTAAATTTTCTTCTTATTCTGGCTATTTTATTTTTCTTGCTTAAATTTAATTTTAAAAAATAAGTAAATTAGATAGTATAATCTTAATAAATTTAATATTTTTCTCCGGCTCAAATTGCTTAAAGCCTGAATTTTTTAAGGCTATGGTGTTTGAGCGATAGGGTTTATCTGGAAACGGGTAAGCCTCCCGTTTGGAAAGGAGATCTGGCCTTGAGCCATAGTTTGCTGTACCAGCAGGTTCTCATTGCCGGTTTTTTATTTGGCCTAAAGGGGTAGAACCAATATTATTGAATATCCCCCGGCAGGCTGCATTTCTGAGTGGGGCACAGGGGTTACATTTTAGGGATGGGCAAGCACTAACCAGGTAGGTAATGATATGAAAATAAATTTAAAACCGGTGCGGTACTTAAAAAAATTCAGCTTGTTCGATCTGGTAATTATGGCCATAATTACCGCTCTGGGTATAGCGGTCAAACCAGCAATAGTCCCCCTGGTACATATATTAACCGGCCCCTGTTTATTCCTGGAGGAGCCATAGCCGGAGGTTTCTATATGATGTGGCTGGTGGTGGTGCAGGGCTGGTAAAAAAAAGAGGCGAAGCTATAGTGATACCATTGGCCCTGACCTTTTTAGATTTACTTATCCTCCAGGTTTTTATGCCTGCAGCTATATGAGGGATTTTAACCGCAGCCTGTATTATGTTACCGGTAAATCTTATATACTGGGGGATATTAAATTCCGTAATTTCTTTTTAGGCCGAGACGGGACCTACCGGGTAGATCTGGAGGATTGCAGGCAGGGCAGGGTGGAAGAAGATCTGGGTAGATTTATTGCTTTTTTTCTAACCTATCAGCCAGTCTATACTGAATGGAAACAGTCCCAGTGCAGAATGATAAAACAATATTGCATAGAAAACCTGGATGTGGATATGGGCCTGGTGGAATCAGAGACAGAAAGGGAGTTAATCCAAATGAAGAAAAGAAGAAAATCAAATTAATTTAGCCATAGGGGTAAAAATATTTTAAAATACACCTTACTATGAATAATTTAACTCAACAACT
>JAIOXO010000028.1 GCA_022396035.1 Actinomycetes bacterium
TCAATACCCTGCCTGCTTCTCAGCTTCTTTTCCGGTGGCAGGATCTGGTCCGGCATGGAAGCAGCTAATGTTTTTGCCCGTTTTGAATACTTGAAAACATGCAGCTTGGAAAAACCTGCTGCTTTTACAGCCTCCAGAGGATTCTGGAAATCTTCCCTGGTCTCCCCAGGAAAACCCACCATTACATCGGTACTAACAGCAACTTCGGGGACAGCTTTTCTAATCCAGGCTAACCTTTTTAAAAAATAACCGCTGCTGTAAGGCCGGTTCATCAGGCCAAGAATCCTGTCACTTCCGCTCTGCAGGGGTATATGCAGATGCCGGCATACCCTGCCGCCATTTTCTGCCATCAAGCTGACCAATCCTGAATCTATTTCCCCAATCTCTATAGAACTTATCCTCACCCTTCCTACCGAAGTAGAATTTAATATATCTTCAAGTAATGCAGACAGGCCGTAATTATTATTAAAATCAAGGCCGTAGCGGCCAATGTGGATCCCGGTAAGAACTACTTCCTGGTAACCAAGGGAAACTAATTTTTTTATATAACCTATTACCTGTTCCGGAGGCTGGCTATGGTAGGATCCCCTTACTACCGGTACTATACAGTAGCTACAGAACTGCCGGCACCCATCCTGTATTTTTACCAGAGGCCTGGTGTGCAAACCCGGATTATCAACCTGGCTGCAATCCGCTTCCCCCTTTTTATTCAGGATATGGTTTACAATATTTAGCTTATCCTTATTTTTTAGGACTAAATCAGCTCCCATCTGCTCAAGTTTATCCTGGTTAAGTTCAGCATAACATCCGGATACCGCCAATTTGGCACCAGGATTTACCCTTCTTGCTTTATGTATAACCTGCCTTACCTTCTTATCGCTCTGCGAGGTAACTGTGCAGGTATTAATAATGCACCAGTCGGGGGACTTATCCAGTTCAACCATCCTCCACCCAGCACCCAGCAATAATGAAATAATGATATCCGATTCAGCCTGGTTTACTTTGCACCCCAGGGTATGTATATAAAATTTATTCGGTTTCATTCTTGGCCAAATAGTCTATAACTGAAAGCATATACAATGCTGCTGTTTCCGCCCTCAGGATATTCTTGCCGAAATTAAGCACCCTGGCTCCCTGTTTTTTTAACATATCCACTTCCTGCTCTTCAAATCCGCCTTCAGGTCCTATCAAACAGGCCAGTTTCTTGATTTCGGGTCCAATGTTAAACTTTAACCAGGAGCCCTCCTGTTCATAGGGAAGCAGGAAAAAATCAAACTGCCCGGGTTTTATCCCGCTTATATCCACAGGGTCCCTGATTTCGGTTAAGAAGTTTCTTTTGCTTTGCATGCAGGCCTGCCGGGCAATTTTTTGCCACCTGGCAGTTTTAAGTTTTCCCTTGCCCGCAACCACTCTCCTGCTGTAGACCGGAACAATAGCCTCCGCCCCTATCTCACATGCTTTCTGGATTAAAAGCTCCATGGCGTTTTTTTTAAGTATGCACTGAAACAGCAAAACCCTGGGAATTTCTTTTTCTACCGGATATCGAGAGGTTACAGACAGCACCATATGTTTATCCCTGATGGCTGCCACCCGGGCCAGGTAGCGGCAGCCGGCATTATCGGAAAATCCAACCCTGGTTCCTACCGAAGCCCTGAGAACTTTTTTCAGGTGCCTGCAGTCATCACCGCCCAAAACAGCCTCCTGCCCGTCAATAAACTCAGGATTGATAAAAAAATAAGGGTAACTCATTTAATTTTTTACTATCTTTTAAATGCCTTGCGCAGATTGGAAAAGAAATCACTTCCGTCCCCAACTTCTTCTCCCCTGCCTTCAGCATATTTTGCCAAAAGCTCCGCTTCACTGGCAGAAAGCCTGGTGGGTATGCCTACCTTTATATTAACTATGTGGTCTGCCCTCCGGTAACCATTTAAGGGCACAAAGCCTCTGGCCTTGAGCACCTTTTTTGTTTCCGGCTGTGTGCCCGGCTTTATAACTATTTCTTCTTCCCCGTCCAGGGTTTCTATATTCAGCTTGCAGCCCAGTGCTGCCTGGGCAAAGGATATGTCTACATGGGAAACTACATTGTCCCCATCACGCTTAAGGTGCTGGTGCGGCTTCACCTTAACTGTTACAAAAAGATCCCCGTTAATGGAACCAGATCCAGCCGAGTTTCCTCTACCGGATACCTTCAGCCGGTCACCGTTATGGATGCCGGCAGGTATGTCCACCTTTAATTTCTTCTTTTTCTGGTAATAACCGCTTCCCCTACATTGGGAACAGGGCTCAGTTACTACTTTTCCGCTGCCATTACAGTTCTTGCAAACAGAATTGGTAACCATGCTGCCCAGAAAAGTCTGCCTCTGGGTCCGTACCTGTCCACTTCCCCCGCAGGCCGAGCAGGTCTTTATTCCGTCTTCACTCTGGCTTCCCCTGCCTCCGCATTCCCCGCAGAGGTCGTCTACTAAAAACTCAACCTCTTTTTTTGCTCCGAAGGCAGCTTCCTTAAAGCTTATGCTGGCCCTTGCTTCTACATTAGAACCCCGGTTTTGCCTTCGCCTGCCCTGTGACGAAAAGCCCTGGCCGAAACCCGAGCCAAAAAATACATCAAATATATCTCCAAAATTGAACTCTTCAAAAACACTTCCAAAATCAGCTTCGTTAAACAGGTTGTTGCTAAACCCGTAACGGTCATACTGCATCCTCTTTTTATCATCGCTCAATACTGCATAGGCCTCTGATATCTCCTTAAATTTCTCCTCAGAATTACCATCACCATTATTTACATCCGGATGGTATTTATGGGCCAGCTTGCGGTATGCTTTTTTAAGCTCTTCCTTGCTGCACTGCTTGGAAACACCAAGCACCTCATAATAATCTCTCTTCTGTGCCAATTCTTACATCACCTCAAAAATTATTGTATCCAAAGTTAAAAATGATAACGCATTTACCTATTTTTTTCCAATCAGGTTTTAGCAGAAAATATCTGGTTTAAGTTAATCTTGAATAAATTAACTACATTTATAACCCTACAGTAGTCCATTCTCTTGGGACCCAGAATCCCGATGGCCCCTGAAGGCTGATTATGGATCCTGTACTTTGAAGCTATAAGGCTTAGTTCATCAGTTTCCTGATCAAAAATTTCGGACCCTATCTTAATTATAAATTCATTCTCCCTGGAAATATCCAGCAGCATCTTCATCAGCATATATTCATTCTCTATTATGCTCAGCACTTTTCTTATTTTTCCCAGGTCAATAAATTCCGGCTGTTTTAGGACATCAGATGTTCCATGCACATAAATACGGTTATACTGGATACTCTGGCTGGCATAATCCTGTATAAGCCCCATAACCTTCTTGGCCAGCAGTACCAGATGTGATTCGCTTTTTGGCAGGTTTAGCCCTTCGGGCACGATCTCTTCCATTAATTTGTCTTTAAACTGCATATTGAGAACATTGGCCAGAGCCTGCAGGTCCATGTTGTTATAAGAACCCTCCTGGTTAAAATTCCTTTTATATACATGGCCATTATCAGTTATAAGTACCATGAGAAAATTATTATTTTCCAGCTTTAACAGCTCTATATGCCTCAACCTGCTCTGGCTGATGGCTGGCGCAACCACCATGGAAAGGTAACTGGTAATTTTGGCCAGATTCTCTGAAGACTTCTTGAGTACGGTCTCCAGTTCCATATCCTCGCTCAGCCCCAGGTCCAGATTGGACCACTGGGTGTCAGCAGCCTGGACCGGTTCCTTGGTCTGTACCAGGTTATCCACATAAAACCGGTAACCTTTGTCTGTGGGTATCCGGCCGGCTGAAGTATGAGGATGGGTTAGATACCCCATCTCTTCCAGGTCTGACATTTCCTTTCGTATAGTGGCAGTACTTAAATCCAGTTCTGGGCTGCTGGCTACACTCTTGGAAGATACCGGCTCCGCTTTTTTAATAAACTTTACCACTACCTGCTTTATTATTTCTTTTTTTCTATCTGTAAGTTTCATAAATCCTTAACCACTCCATTTGACTTTTTAACCATTGGTGGTAATCTATAATCATAAACTCAGTTATCATTATAAAGAAAATTCTTTGAAAATTGAATATTTCAGCGCCGGGGGAGCCATAGGGCTGAGAGGGCAGATTGCTGCCGACCCCAACCACCTGACCTAGGTAATACTAGCGTAGGGAAGTGTAAATTAAATTTTAAATTGCCAACCTATGCAGGTTGGCATTTTTTTTGAAAGGAACCAATGAAAGAAGTAAAAAAGGCAATTATAGTTGCCAACGGAAAAATAGAAAATTTGGCCCAGATAAAACAAAATATATCCACTTTAGGCTTTAGCTGCCCGGATTTAATTATAAGTGCCGACGGCGGCGCAAAAAATACCCTGCTTCTGGGGCTGCTGCCCCAGACAGTTATCGGGGACATGGACAGCATAGATCCTGAAACTAAAGCCATGCTGCAGAACAAAAAGACAACATTTGTACAGGAATCTCCTTCCAAAGATTATACCGATACTCATCTTGCGGTAAGGGAGGCCGTCGGCCAGGGTGCAGAAAAAATAATTATCCTGGGTGCCGTCGGGGGAAGAACCGACCATGAACTGGCAAATATAATGCTGCTGGCCGATCCTTTTCTGGCCGGCAGGGATATAAAAATAATTAGCGGCACCGAAGAAATATTTACGGTCTGCAGGCCGGCAACCGTCCAGGGCGTTAAGGGAAAACAGATAAGCCTGTTTTCTCTTACCCCCTATACCTTCTTTACCGGGACTACAGGACTGAAATATAAGCTGGAAAATGAAAAACTTCTTTTTTCGCCGGTCCGGGGCATTAGCAATGAATTTAGCAGCCCGCAGGCCAGGCTGGATATATCTGAGGGCATTCTTCTGGTAATAAAACAACTATGAGGATATGGGAAAAACATTAACAAAAAAGATAAACAGCAAATATTACCCCGCGTTTCTGTTTGTGGCCATACTGGCAGTATGGGAGATGCTCTCCAGGCTGGGAGTATTTCCTCCCTTTATACTTCCTCCCCCCAGCAGCATAGTAATATCCCTGTTTACAGATTTTAAATCTATGCAGCTGGATATACTGGTTACCCTGTATGAAGCGTTTGCCGGATTTATTATCGCCATAGTACTTTCGTTTTTAATAGCAGTGCTTATGGATGCCTTAAGAGCTTTTAAGAAAACCATATACCCTTTACTTATAATATCCCAGACCATCCCCATTATAATTATAGCCCCGCTATTTATAATCTGGTTTGGTTACGGCTATACTCCCAAGCTTATTATAGTTATACTGATATGCTTTTTTCCGATTACCATAAGTCTGATGCAGTCACTCTCGGGAGTAGACAATGAACTTATCGACCTGTTAAGGTCCATGGGTTCAGGCAGGCTCCAGATATACAGGTATGTAAAACTTCCCGCCTCCATGCCGGGCTTTTTTTCCGGGCTCAAAATTGCGGCCACTTACAGCATAATGGGAGCCACCATTGGAGAATGGGTGGGAGGCAAGGACGGCCTGGGGGTATATATGATAAGGGCCAAACAATCTTTTGCTACCGACAGGGTTTTTGCAGCAATACTGGTTATCACTATACTCAGCATACTGCTGCTTAAGTTTATTGAGCTAATTGAAAGAAGAACCATGCCCTGGAAAATAAAGGCTGGTGAACCATACATTGATTAAGATAACAAAAAAAGAAAGGTATGTTATGAAAAGAACAATAACCATATATGGCTTGATGCTAACCATGATAGCAGCTTCCCTGCTTATTTTTTCTTCATGTGCTGCTCCAGGCACTGAAGAGCTAAGAGAGGTTACGGTAATACTTGACTGGGTACCCAATACCAACCATACCGGTATATATGCAGCCAGGGACCAGGGCTATTACCGGGATGCCGGACTAAAAGTGGAAATAATCCAGCCCTCAGAAGGAGGCAGCGCTGATCTGGTTGCGGCTAACCAGGGAGAATTTGGAATTAGCTACCAGGAACAGGTTACCTATGCCCGGACCGCAGATGATCCTTTACCCGTTGTAGCTATTGCTGCCATAATCCAGCACAATACTTCAGGATTTGCCTCTCCGGAATATAAAAATATAGAGACGCCTGCAGATTTTGAAGGTAAAATATATGGCGGGTGGGGCTCTCCCATGGAAGAAGCTATGCTAAGGGGCCTGATGGAAAAGTATGGCGCTGATTATTCAAAACTGGAAATAGTAAACATTGGCGCTACTGATTTCTTTGCCAGCGTAGAAAGAGATGTGGATTTTGCATGGATATACTACGGCTGGGATGGAGTAAGGGCTGAGCTTATTGATTTCCCCATAAACTTCATGCTGCTCCAGGACCTTGACCCCGTGCTTGATTTCTACACCCCGGTGATAATAGCTTCGGAGAATACCCTGGAAAATGAGCCTGTGCTGGTAAGAAAATTTTTGGAGGCCACCGAAAAAGGCTATCAGTTTTCAATAGAAAACCCTACCGCTGCTGCCGATATATTATTAAATGACAACAGCGAACTGGACCGGGGTATGGTAACCGCCAGCCAGCAATATCTTTCCAAACATTATATCAGCCATGATGAAGGATGGGGATATATGAAAGAAGAAATATGGATAGGCTTCAGCGGATGGATGTTTGAACAGGATCTTCTGGCAAATCCCCTTGAGGTTGAACAGGCCTATACTAATGAATTTCTACCGGAACAGTCATAGATATGGAAAATAACAAGGTTCTAGAAGTTATAGATGTAGAAAAAAGCTATCCGGGCCTGCATACTTTGGAAAATATATTCCTTGAGCTTGAAAGAAACCAATTCGTATCAGTGCTGGGACCCAGCGGATGCGGCAAGAGCACTTTATTTAATATTATTTCAGGGCTTGAGGAACCTGACCATGGAAAGATAATAATTGATGGAAAAGTGTATAATGGAAAGACAGGAAGAGTAAGCTATATGCACCAGAAAGACCTTCTTCTGCCCTGGAATAATATACTGGACAATGTATGCCTTCCCTTGTATATCAAAGGAGAAGAAAAGGCCAGCGCTCACCGGAAAGCAAAAAAACATATCCCTGATTTTGGGCTTGAGGGCTTCGAAAATAATTACCCCTTCCAGCTTTCCGGAGGGATGAGGCAGAGAGCAGCTTTGCTTCGAACCTATCTCTTTGCCCAGGATATAATGCTATTGGATGAGCCTTTTGGCAATTTGGATGCTATAACCCGCAGGAAGATGCAGGACTGGCTGTTAGGGCTCTTTGACAAGCTTGATGCATCGGTTTTGTTTATAACCCATGATATAGACGAAGCCATATTCCTTTCTGACCGGATATACCTGCTTTCAAAAAGGCCGGCAGTAGTAAGAAAGGTATTCGATATAGACATAAAGAGACCCCGGAATACAGATATACTTACCTCGCCGGAGTTCAACAAATTAAAAGAAGAGATTATAAAATTACTGTAAGGAGGATTATATGATTGCATTACAAATAAGCCTGTACCCGGTGGGACAGGAAGAAATCAAGGCTGCGCTGGACGCATTCTGGGAAAGTCTTTCCGGGCAAAATGTAAAATACAAGATTACCCCCCTGAGTACTATCACCTGGTCCGAAGATGAAGACTTCTTGTACCAATCTGTTTTCAAGGCTTACCGTAAGGCCAGGAAATTCGGCCATGCAGTTATGGTAACTACTCTAACTACCGGAAACCAGCAGGAGATTGAACAACTACTGGATTTTATGCCCTAACCGATACTTTTTAGGCTGGAAATTCGGCCTGCAGTGGTGGGCTCAGAAATGTTGTCAGGGTTAAATACAATACCCAGGAATTGGTGCCTATCCCCTGGCAGATAATAGATCTTGCTCAAACCTGGTTAAACTGCCCCCCATTTATGTTTTTACTTTTTTAGAACCATAATTATAGTTATATAAACAAGGATTATACTACGGGCTTGTTTATTGGTTTTAAAACAGAAGTTTATTATTCCCGGTCAGGGAAGCCTGGCTCTGGGATTTTTTAAGAACTGACCTTTTTGATGGGGGCATAACTGGCCAGCAAATGTTTTATTCCCACGCGGTCAAAATCCACATCTATTTCCATATCCTGGGCCAGCTGTTTAACCTTCAGGACCCGGCCGGTTCCCCACAGTTTGTGTTCTATGACTTCTCCCTGACTCACCTCAATGGGAGTTTTCTCTGGCTGGATACCTAAAGGTATCTTCTTTTTAGTTTCATCTTCAACCAGATGCTCTGGTATCTCTTTTAGGAATCTGGATATGGTACTGTACCTGGTATCTCCATAGATGCTATGGGTCTGGGCTGAAGACAAGAACAGCTTCTCTTTGGCCCTGGTCATCCCCACATAGCACAGCCTCCTCTCCTCTTCCAGTTGATCCATATTGGCCATACTCCTTGAATGGGGGAATATACCTTCTTCCATGCCGATTATAAATACAACCGGAAACTCCAGCCCTTTGGCATTATGCAGGGTCATAAGCACCACCGCATCTGAATCCTGGTCGTAATTATCAATATCGGTCAGCAGGGAGATTTCTTCTAGAAAAGCAGTAAGTTTTTCAAATCCCCGGCCTTCAGACCTTTGCTCAAACTCCCTGGCAACCGTAAGCAATTCCTTGAGGTTGTCTATACGGTTTAATGAATCTATGGTTTTTTCTACCTTGAGGTTTTTCATATAACCGGTATCCATCCATATCTTTTCCAGCAGAGAGTCCAGGGTCCCCTCTCCGGCAAAATCCCTGAGACCGGCCATAAAAGAAATAAAAGAAACTATCCTTTTTATTACTCCTGAAGAAAGGGAGTCATTCTCTTCACATCGATAAAATGCCTCACAGAAAGTAATATGGTTTTTTTGTGCAAACCCTTCTACTGTCTCCAGGGTTCTTTTCCCAATTTTACGGGAGGGGACATTAACTATCCTTATCAGGCTGATAATGTCGGAGGGATTGGCTATGAGTTTAAGGTATGCCAGCATATCCTTTATCTCCCTGCGGTCGTAGAAACGTACTCCTCCAAAAATCTTATAGGGGACATTGCCTTTTATAAACTGCTCTTCAACCGCCCTGGACTGGGCATTGGTCCTGTAGAAAATGGCAAAATCCCTATAACTTTTACCTTCATTTTTTATATACTGGTTAATCCTGGAAAGGATATAGGATACCTCCTGCTTTTCATTGGGCGCCTTGTATCTGGATACCAGGCTGCCTCTGGGGTTCTGGGTCCATAATTTTTTTTCTTTTCTGCTTTCATTATTTTTTATCAGGCCATAAGCTGCATCCAGTATATTCTGGGTGGAGCGGTAATTTTGTTCAAGCTTTATTACCTCAGTATTGGAAAATTGGCGGTCAAACTCTATTATGTTCTTAATCTCTGCTCCCCTCCAGCTATAGATGCTCTGGTCATCATCTCCAACCACGCATAACCTTTTATGCCTTTCTGAAAGCAGCAGTATTATCTGATTCTGGGCCCGGTTGGTATCCTGGAACTCATCTACCAGTATATACTGAAATTTATCCTGGTATTTTTCCTTAACCTGGGGAAACAGTTTCAGTATATCCACCATATACACCAGCAAATCATCAAAGTCCAGAGCACTGGCCTTATACAACTTATCCTGATAAGAAGAATATATTTTAGCAGCCTGCTTTTCAAAATAGTCGGTGGCCCTGCTGGAAAAAGTCTCATAGTCAACCAGCCGGTTCTTGGCATCGCTAATAACCGAAGACACCGCTTTAGGGGAAAACCTTTTCAGGTCCATGTCCAGCTCTTTTATGCACCGGGCAATAAGTTTTAAGCTGTCATCCTGATCATATATAACAAAATTTGAAGAGATCCCCAGCCTGGAGATCTCGCTCCTCAAGACCCTGGCGCAAAAAGAGTGAAAGGTGCTAACCCACATAGTCTCACCAACTCTTCCCACCAGCTGGATAACCCGCCTTTTCATTTCCCTGGCTGCCTTGTTGGTAAAAGTTATGGCCAGAATATTAAAAGGATCTACTGCCTTATGTTTGATTAGATAGGCAATCCTGTAGGTCAGTACCCTGGTCTTTCCGCTGCCTGCACCGGCAATCACCAATAGCGGCCCCTCGGTATTGGTAACAGCTTGAATCTGCTGGGGGTTAAGGTATTTGTCTAAATCCAAATTTGTTCAGCTACCTTATTTTCTTATTGAATATTTCAGCAATTTTAGTAACCTGGCGGAGCATTTCCTTAAGCTCTTTGGGAGTCAAAGCCTGCTGTCCGTCACAGAGCGCCTTTTCCGGATTATTGTGGGACTCTACAATAAGACCGTCGGCACCTACGGCTACCGCCGCCCTGCTCATGGGGATAACCAAATCGCTTTGCCCTACCGCATGGCTGGGATCAACAATTATAGGAAGCTTGCTCAGCTTCTTTATAACCGGAATAGCTGATAGATCCAGGGTAAACCGGGTATCCGTTTCAAAGGTACGGATTCCCCTTTCGCACAATACAACTTCACAATTTCCCCACTGGGTAATGTATTCTACTGCCAGCAGCCATTCCTTTATAGTGGAAGCCCATCCTCTTTTAAGTATAACCGGCATATTCCTCTCATTGGCCACTTTCCCCACCTTCTTCAGAAGTGCAAAATTGGACATGTTCCTGGTTCCTATCTGCAACACATCCACATAGTCGGCCACTTCTTCCACATTAGCGGCATCAGTAACTTCAGTCACTACTTTTAGGCCGTATTTATCCCCCGCTTTCCTCAGGAACTGCAAACCCTTTTCTTCCAATCCCTGAAAGCTATAAGGAGATGTACGGGGCTTATAGGCTCCTCCGCGCATAAAGTTTAAGCCGCTATCCTTGACTACCTTAGCTATAGCATCAAGCTGCTGCCAGCTTTCTACAGCACAGGGACCGGCTATCACCGTAACATAATTCTTTTGTATAAGCTTTTTATTGTTGTTATCCATTAAAATAATAAATATGAAAAAATAATAAAGAAATTTTAATCATTATAAAAAAACCTGCTAATATTTCAAACAGTATTAAAGATTTTCATCCTTTTCCAATATCTGCACATTACGCAATATTGATTCAAAAATCTGTACAATATTGTCATTATACAACGGGCCCTGGTTGTATTTAACAATATTGTTGACAAGTTCTTCTTCCCTCTTGGCATCATAAAGGGGTACTCCCTCTTTTTCCTTAAGCCTTTTTACCGCCAGCACTACCTTGGCCCTTTGGTTAAGGCTGTCTACTATATTTTTATCTATCCGGTTTATTTCTTCCCGATACTGTTTTAATTTTTTATGAAACTCATCCATACTTTTTCTCCTTAAATAATATCTATTCCCATTCTATTGTGCTTGGGGGCTTGGAACTTATATCATATACCACCCGGTTAACTCCTTCAACCTCATTTATTATACGGTTGCTTATCTTTTCCAGTATTTCATAGGGCAGCCTCACCCAATCCGCAGTCATGGCATCTTCGCTGGTAACCGCCCTTACAGCTATGGGATAAGCATAGGTCCTTTCATCGCCCATAACCCCGACACTTCTTATGCAGGGAAGGATGGCAAAAGACTGCCATATTTTTTTATACAGATTGGCCCTCTTTACCTCTTCCAATACAATATAGTCTGCTTGCTGTAGAATGGATATTCTCTCTGCAGTTATCTCCCCTATAATCCTTATAGCCAATCCGGGACCCGGAAACGGCTGCCTCCAGACAATATCCTCGGGCAGCCCCAGCTCTACCCCTAGCCTCCTGACTTCATCTTTAAATAACAGCCGCAGAGGTTCAATAAGCTTGAGCTGCATATCTTCAGGCAATCCACCCACATTGTGGTGGCTTTTAATTCTGGCCGCATCCCTGGTTCCGCTTTCAATTACGTCCGAGTACAGTGTACCCTGCACCAGGTAATCAACATTATCAATCTTTTTTGCTTCCTCTTCAAAAATCCTTATAAATTCATTGCCGATTATTTTCCTTTTCTGCTCCGGGTCAGTAACACCCTTTAATTTTTTTAAGAAACGGTCCCTGGCATTAATGGAAATCAGGTTTACCTTGAAATTTTCTTTAAACGTCTTTTCTACCTGGCGGGCTTCCCCCATCCTCAGTAATCCATGATCTACAAATATACAGGTAAGCTTATCGCTTACCGCCTTATTTACCAGCAAAGCAGCTACCGAAGAATCAACTCCGCCGCTGAGACCGCATATAACTCTGCCGTCCTTAACCTTTTTCTTTATCTCTTCCACTCTTTTCTCAATTATGGACACCATGGTCCAGTCCGGCCTGCACTCACAAATATTGAATAAAAAATTGTTTAGAATATCCATTCCTGAAGGGGTATGTACCACTTCAGGATGAAACTGTATACCGTATATCCTGTCCCGGTCATTCCCTATGCCCGCCACCGGCAGATTGCCGGTAGATGCAATAATTTTAAAACCCTCAGGTACCGCCTCCACACTATCCTTATGGCTCATCCAGCAGGTCTCTACCTGCTTGAGATCATCAAACAGTGGCGAGTCTATATCCAGGTTAACTTCGGTCTTTCCGTATTCATTTCTTCCCCCGGCAGTAATTTTGCCTCCCAGAAGAAAGGTTATAAGCTGCATGCCGTAACATATGCCCAGAATAGGTATCCCCAGGGTAAGGTACTTTTTGCTTATCCGGGGTATCTTGCCTGCACTGAGGCTGTAGGGGGAACCTGAAAATATAAGGCCTTTGGGCTTCCTGGCCATAACCTCCTCTACTGGAGTATCATAGGGAACCATTTCCGAATACACCCTGAGTTCCCTTACCCTGCGGGTAATAAGCTGACTGTACTGGCCTCCGAAATCTATAACCAGTACTGAATCCATTCCCTTCAAAGAATTATTTTCCATAAGTTATAGCCCCATTCCCACTTTTTGTTCTCTCTGATGCATTTTGCCTTCAGTTTTTATGGAAGGAGCCACCATTACCTCTGTCCTCTGAAAATCCTTTATGCTTTCATATCCACAGGTGGCCATAGAAGTCCTCAGTGCCCCAAACAGGTTAAGGGTACCGTCGTTTTCAAATGCAGGGCCAACCAATATCTGCCGCAGGCTGCCGGCTATATCAGTCTTGATTCTGGTGCCGCGGGGAAGCTCCGGATGAAAGGTGGCCATACCCCAGTGGTAGCCCCTGCCGGGAGCCTCTTTAGCCCTGGAAAGCGGCGAGCCTATCATTACCAGATCAGCACCACAGGCCACTGCTTTAGCAATATCACCACCGGTTCTCATGCCCCCGTCAGCAATAACTGCCACATAATTGCCTGTCTCTTCCAGGTGCCTCATCCTGGCTGCAGCTGCATCAGCTATAGCTGTAGCCTGGGGAACGCCAATACCCAGCACCTGCCTGGTGGTGCAGGCTGCACCGGGCCCCACTCCTACCAGCACCCCTACCGCACCGGTCCTCATCAAGTGAAGTGCACTGGAATAGGAAGCGCAACCGCCTACTATTACCGGTATGGGGCACCGGGGTATAAATTTCTTTAAGTCCAAGGGGTTTTTGGTCTGGCTAACATGTTCGGCACTGATAACCGTGCCCTGTATTACCAGTATATCCAGTCCTGCATCAATGGCTGTCTGGTAATATTTTTCCACCTTCTGGGGAGTCAGTGACGCACAGGCTATTACATTTTCCTTCTTTATCTGTTTTATCCTTTTAGATATAAGCTCTTCCTTGATAGGTTCCTGGTAGATTTCCTGCATATTCCTGGTGGCTTCTTGTGGCTCAAATTTAGCAATTCTTTCCAGCTGAGCATCTGCATCATCGTATCTGGTCTGAAGTCCTTCAAGGTTAAGTACTGCTAACCCTCCTATTTTGCCCATTTCTATGGCCAAAGTTACATCCACTACCCCGTCCATAGCAGAAGCCAGGCAGGGAATATCCAGATCGAATCCTCCCAGGCTTGCAGTTATATCCACATCTTCCGGGTCTCTGGTTCTCCGGCTGGGAACAATGGTCACCTCATCAAAACCATAAGCCCTTCTGCCAGTTTTTCCCTTCCCTATTTCAATTTCCATCTAAACCCCTTTTCTATTAATTTTTTTCTCTTCTTTTCTTATAAGCCTTCCTATATTGCCCCTGTGGGCAATCAGGGCTAAAAACCCCCATATGGCGGCAGTTATTACTATAATTGTTGGAAATTTAAAGAAATAAAATGAAAGCGGAGTGGCAACTGCTGCGGCTATGGAACTGACTGATACTATTTTAAATATCAAAAAAAATAGGGCAGCTGTTACCAGTATAGTAAAAATAGGAGCAATTCTGAAATAAGTAGCCTGAACGGTAAAAGGAAAAGCGCACATGCCTATAATTACCCCAAAAGAAGTAGAAATACCTTTACCTCCCTTGAATTTCAGGTATACCGGAAAATCATGCCCCAGTATTACCGCCACCGATGCTAATGATGCCATTAACAGGTCACCAGCGAATATAAAATAGACCGCCATCATGGGCAAGAAACCTTTTATGATATCTATAATAATGGTTAGAACTCCCGCACCGGCCCCCATAGTCCTGGCCACATTGGTACCACCTACATTGCCGCTGCCTTCCATTCTTATATCTGATCCTCTTCTTATCCTGTAGAGGACATAAGCAGTCGGAAAGGCGCCAAACAGGTAAGCTAATATAATAAATAAGGTTTTATAGAAAAAAAATATACCCATCCCTGCTCTTCCCGATTATAAGTTAAAAAAATATTACTATAAGTTGGTGATTTATTCAATTTTAAACAACCATTTAAGCAATAAAAAAAGCTGGCCATTAAGGCCAGCTTTCTTTTTATCCGTTTACATACCGGGCATGCCACCGGGCATTCCGCCTGGCATTCCGCCTGGCATTCCGCCGCCGGGCATGGATGGTCCACCCTGATCATTTTTTTCCGGTTTCTCGGCTATCACTACTTCGGTGGTAAGCAGAAGCGCAGCAATGGAAGATGCATTCTGCAGTGCCGAACGGGTTACCTTGGCCGGATCTATTATGCCTTCATCTATCATGTTTACATACTGGCCGCTGTTGGCATCAAGTCCCTGGCCGGCAGGCAGGTTTTTAACCTTCTCTA
>JAIOXO010000029.1 GCA_022396035.1 Actinomycetes bacterium
TTCAGGCACAGGGTAATAGCGGCAGTTAGAGTAGTCTTGCCGTGGTCCACGTGCCCTATAGTACCAATATTTATGTGTGGTTTTGTTCTTTCAAATTTTTGTTTAGCCATTTTTATAAATCCTTTCTTTTATGGGATTATTCTTATATATATCAAAGCCTTATACCGCTATACTTGTCCCTCTGCTTTTACTAATAATTTCATCAGAAATATTTGAAGGCACAGGTTCATATTTTAAAAACTGCATGGTGAAGGTCGCCCTGCCCTGGGTCCTAGACCTCAAATCAGTGGCATAACCGAACATGTTTGCCAGGGGAACCTCACATTCTATTACCCTGGTCTGGTTCCTCAGGTTAACCTGCACTACCTTGCCTCTTCTTGAATTTATGTCGCCGATGACATCGCCCATAAACTCATCAGGGGTTACTGCCTCTACATCCATAATCGGCTCCAGCATAACTGACCTGCATTTTTTCATAGCCTCCCTGAAAGCCTTGGAAGCAGCTATCCTGTAAGCAAGATCAGATGAATCCACATCATGGTAGGATCCATCCAGAAGCACAGCTTTTACATCCACTACCGGGTAACCGGCCAGCTCGCCGCTCTGCATAGCATCCTCTATACCTTTCTTTATGGCCGGTATAAATTCATTGGGTATAGCCCCGCCCTTAATCTTATCTTCAAATTCAAAACCTTTTCCATATTCATTGGGACTAAACTTAATTATTGCATGGCCATACTGTCCGCGGCCGCCACTCTGCCTTATGTATTTGCCTTCTATCTGGGCTTCCTTGGTAATAGTTTCCCGATAGGAAACCTGTGGTCTGCCCACATTAGCATCCACTCCGTGCTCCCTGAGCAGCCGGTCCACTATAATCTCCAGATGAAGCTCTCCCATTCCCTCGATTATGGTCTGCCCTGTCTCCGAATCAGTACTTACCCTAAACGTGGGGTCTTCATCGGAAAGTTTCCTCAGGGCCTTGCCCAGCTTTTCCTGGTCTACTTTGGTCTTGGGCTCAATGGCGATAGAAAGTACCGGCTCGGGGAAAGTTATGGACTCATATTTTATAGGATGCTGTAAATCACAAATGGTATCACCGGTCTTGACCTGCTTTAACCCCACTACTGCCACTATATCCCCACAGTAAACTTCATCTCTTTCTTCCCTGCGGTTGGCATGCATCTGAAGCAATTTGCCAATTCTCTCTTTTCTGCCATTCTCTACATTCAACACCTGGGTACCCGACTTCAAGGTACCTGAATAAATCCTCACATAAGCCAGCTTCCCCACAAAGGGATCAGTCATTATCTTAAATACCAGGCCAGAGAAAGGAGCATCGTCATCAATTTCTCTGTATATATCTTCCTCGGTTTCAATATCCAAACCCTTGGGCTGGGGAACTTCCAGCGGAGAAGGTAGAAAATCCAGTACTGCGTCTAAAAGAGGCTGAACCCCTTTGTTTTTAAAAGCAGAACCGCATAATACCGGAACTCCCTGCATATTCAAAGTTATATCCCTTATGGCAGCCTTTAGCTCGTCCTCAGAAATTTCCATATTCTCTACATACTTGGTTAATATGTCATCATTGAAATTGGATATATTCTCTATAAGCTCCTGCCTGTACTTATTAGCCTCTTCCAGCATGTCCTCGGGTATATCTTCAAATTCAAACTTCATACCCATCTCATCCTTGTAAATTATGGCCTGCATGCTTATTAAATCAATAATCCCTTTATAGCCATCTTCATTGCCGATAGGAATCTGTACAGCCATAGGATTGGCATGAAGCCGGTTGTCTATCATCTCCATCACATAAAAGAAATCCGCACCGGTCCTGTCCATCTTATTTACAAAGGCTATCCTGGGAACATTGTATTTTACTGCCTGTCTCCAAACCGTTTCTGATTGGGGCTCTACGCCGCCTACAGCACAAAAAACAGCAACCATGCCGTCCAGTACCCTTAACGACCTTTCCACTTCCACAGTGAAGTCCACGTGGCCCGGAGTATCTATAATATTTACACGATGGTCTTTCCAAAAACAGGTAGTAGCCGCTGAAGTAATGGTTATTCCTCTTTCCTGTTCCTGCACCATCCAGTCCATAACCGCTGCCCCGTCATGCACTTCACCCATTTTATAAGTTTTTCCAGTATAATAGAGAATACGCTCGGTAGTAGTAGTTTTACCTGCATCTATATGAGCAGTAATCCCTATATTTCTTGTATTTTTTAACGACACTTGTCTAGTCATAAAATATCACCCTAATATTACCATCTGTAATGAGCAAACGCCTTATTGGCCTCTGCCATCCTATGTAAATCTTCTTTCTTTTTAACACTATTTCCTGTATTGCTGGCCCCGTCCAGTATCTCTCCTGCCAGTCTCTGGGCCATGCTCTTTTCTCTTCTCTTTCTGGCAAAATCGACAATCCACCTGATAGCCAGAGTCATAGCCCTGTCTGATTGTACCTCTATAGGTACCTGGTAGGTAGCTCCACCAACCCTTCTGGACTTAACCTCCAGTACAGGCTTTACGTTATCCAGACATTTATCCAGTATTTCTAAAGGATTCTCCTTGGTCTTATCCTCCAGTATTTTCAAACTGCCGTACACAATTTTCTCAGCAGTGCTCTTCTTTCCTCCCAGCAGAATCTTACTTATAAGCTTGGCTACTATCCTGCTCTTGTATATAGGATCTACATTGCTTGCTTTTCTTTTAGTTACTGTTCCTTTTCTAGCCATTAATCATACTCCTTAAACCTTACTTTGGTTTCTTAGCCCCATATCTTGAACGGGCTGTTTTTCTTCCTTCTACGCCTGCTGTATCCAGTGCGCCCCTTACTACCTTGTAACGGACACCGGGTAAGTCCTTTACCCTGCCGCCCCTTACTAATACAATAGAGTGCTCCTGCAGATTATGCCCTATGCCGGGGATATAAGCGGTAACCTCTACCCCGTTGGTCAACCTGACCCTGGCCACTTTCCTCAAGGCTGAATTAGGCTTCTTGGGGGTAGTAGTGTATACCCTTACACAAACTCCCCTCCTTAAGGGATTGTCCTGCAGAGCAGGAGTTTTCTTTTTCTTGCTTATATTCTTTCTACCTTTTCTAACTAACTGATTAATCGTAGGCATAAAACCTTACCTTTATCTTTAAATTAACAAATAATTATAATAAACTCAGTAATTTGGCTGAATTAATAATCTCCTTCAATTTGAAGACACGAAAAAAAAATTTATCATTATAAAACTAAAAAGTCAATAATTAATTCCTTAAATTAGCCTTACTGGCCATAATATTTAGATATTTATCTCTAAATTCTCAGTATCTTCCTCCTCATGGTTCTGAACTACCTCTATCTGGCCCTCATCTTCTTCCTCATACCCCGGGTATATAAGCTCTATGCTTCTGTACCTGTTCATCCCGGTACCCGCAGGTATGGATTTTCCAAGTATTACATTTTCTTTCAAACCGGATAGATAGTCAACCTTGTTTTCCAGCGCAGCATCGGTCAGCACCCTGGTGGTTTCCTGGAATGAAGCTGCTGCCAGGAAGCTATCCGTGGCCAATGATGCCTTGGTAATACCCATCAAATTCTGGGAAGCAGTAGCATTGGCCTTCATATCTGCAGACAGCTCTTCATTTACCTTATTAACCTGCAGCCTGTCTACCAGCTGACCCGGCAGGAAATCACTGTCTCCCGGCTCGATTATGGTAACTTTCTTAAGCATCTGCCTGGCTATAACTTCAATATGCTTGTCATTTATATCCACGCCCTGGGATTTGTAAACATTCTGTACTTCCCTGACCAGGTACTGCTCACAGGCCTTAATTCCGCTAACCCTCAATATGTCATGAGGGTTCTTGGGGCCATCGGTAAGCTGATCACCGGCATGCACCTTATCTCCACTTTTTACCTTCAAATTGGTACGGCTAGGCACCTGATAGGCCTTTTCTGTCTCGCCATCATCGTCTTTAATAGTTATCATCCTATGTTTGCTATCAATATCTTCAATTTCTACCTTTCCGCTGATATCCGCTATAGCTGAATGTTCCTTGGGCCTTCGCGCCTCAAACAACTCTACTACCCGGGGCAAACCACTGGTAATATCAATGCCCTCAAAAGTTTTCTCATGTTTGTGGACATGAGTCTTTCTTTTGGCGGTCATAATAATCTTGGCAAATACTTCACCCGCATCCACGTTTACATTTTTATTTAATATAAGTATTTCACCCCTGGGGATTATTACATCTACTATATCTCCTCTTTCCATCTGTACCTGGAAAACCAGCTTACGGGGTATTTTCTCAATATTTACCTCCATGGTACTCTTTCCCTGCTGGGTAAAATCTTTTTTCTCCAGCTTCAGATCTTCCAGAAGTTTATCCGAAAGCAAAATCTTTCCCTTAACCGGTGATTTAATCTGCCTCTGTATAACCGTAGAAGCTACACCACCAGTATGGAAGGTACGCATGGTAAGCTGGGTGCCCGGTTCTCCAATGGACTGGGCCGCTATAATACCCACAGCTTCACCAATTTCTACTATTTTACCGGTAGCCAGATCCCTGCCGTAACACTGTTGGCAAATACCGTTTTCGCTTTCACAGGTAAGGGGCGACCGTACCTTAATGGTTTCAATATTGGCCCTTATTAACTTACCCAGCTGTTTTTCAGTTATTTCTTGGCCCACCTTTATTATATTCTTCTTGCTGGTGGGATTATCTGCATCCTCCAGGCAAATCCTTCCAATAAGGTTGGTATTCGGTTCACCTTCCAGGGTCAGCACAAACAGATTTATGCCTTCTTCAGTGCCACAATCCGGTTCCCTTATCATGGTATCCTGGGCAACATCTACCAGTCTTCGGGTCAGATACCCTGAATCGGCAGTTCTAAGCGCGGTATCAGCAAGACCCTGCCTTGCACCATGGGTAGACAAAAAGTACTCAATAACCGTCAGGCCCTCCCTGAAATTGGATTTTATGGGCCGGTCAATAATGTCTCCCCGGGCATTGGCTACCAATCCACGCATTCCGGCCAGCTGCCTGAGCTGCTTGATATTACCACGGGCTCCGGAGGTAGCCATCATGTACACCGGATTAAACTTATCGAAGTTCTTCTCCATGGCCTCCGCTACCTTTTCATTGGTTTGAGACCATATCTGTATAACCCTCTGGTGCCTCTCAAACTCGGTTATCAACCCCTGTTTGTAATAACTTTCAATTTTCTCAATTTTTTCCTCAACTTTTTTCAGGATATCCGCCTTTTCCGGGGGTATGGTTATATCGTCAATTCCTATGGTTAACCCCGAACGAGTAGAATATTTAAAGCCCTTTTCTTTGATACTGTCTAGAATCTGGCTTACCACTTCATTGGAGTAAGTGCTTATAACCTCTGAAATAATAGATATAAGCTCTTTCTTGTCCACTTCTTTGTTCACAAAACGGTAGTCATCCGGCAGAAGATCATTAAATATGACTCTCCCCAGAGTAGTTTTTACTCTTTTGCCCCCTACTTTTATCATTATAGGGGTATGCAAAGTTATAAAGCCGTAATCATAATCAAGATAAGCAGTATCAGCATTGGCATAATACTTCTTGGGCTCTTTTATCCCTTCCCTTTCAGAAGTAAGGTAATATATTCCCAGAACCATATCCTGAGTAGGAGTCACGGTTGGCTCCCCACTGGCAGGAGATAACAGGTTCTTGGAAGAAAGCATCAGCATTATGGCTTCCGTTCTTGCCTCATTGGACAGAGGTACATGTACCGCCATCTGGTCGCCATCAAAGTCAGCATTAAACGGGGGGCAAACCAGAGGGTGAACCTGTATCGCCTTGCCTTCTACCAGTATGGGCATAAAAGCCTGTATTCCCAATCGGTGAAGGGTCGGAGCCCTGTTAAGCAGCACCGGGTGATTCTTGATTACACCTTCCAGTATATCCCACACCTCATTGGTGCCCTTGTCCACCATAGCCCGCGCATTCTTGATGTTCTGAGCAAAACCCTCATCTACCAGCCTCTTCATTACAAACGGCTTGAACAACTCCAATGCTATCTCCTTGGGCAAACCGCACTGATAAAGCTTCAGATTGGGGTTTACTACAATAACCGAACGGCCTGAATAATCAACTCTCTTACCTAAAAGATTCTGTCTGAACCTTCCCTGCTTGCCCTTTAACATATCGCTGAGAGATTTTAAGGGACGGTTGCCTGCGCCCAGCACAGCCCGGCCTCTTCTTCCATTATCAAATAATGCATCTACAGCTTCCTGCAGCATCCTCTTTTCATTATTTACAATTATTTCCGGAGCTCCCAGCTCCAGTAGTTTTTTAAGACGGTTATTCCTGTTTATAACTCTCCGGTAAAGATCATTTAAATCAGAGGTGGCAAATCTGCCGCCATCCAGCTGTACCATAGGCCTCAGGTCAGGAGGAATTACCGGAAGCACATCCAGGACCATGTATTCAGGTTTATTTTCCGAATCAATAAAGGTTGAAATTATCTTTAGCCTCTTAATGGCCCTGCTCCTTTTCTGGCCTTTGGAATTCTTAATAATCTCTTTTAGTTCTTCAGTTTCCTGTTTGCTGTCAATCCTGCTTAAAAGGTCTCTAACCGCTTCAGCACCCATGCCACCGGAGAAATAATCGCTATAGATTTCCTGCATCTTCTTAAACAGAGCTTCATCAGAAACCAGCATCTTCTCTTCGAGATTGTAGAAAAAGGTATTTGCCCGGTCAATCAATTCCACTTCTTCGATATATATTTCCTCTTCCTCTATCAGCAGAGATTCGGTTTCGCTCTTTATTTTTTCAACTTTAGCCTCAATATCCTCCATGCCTCCCAGATTCTCATCAATGGTCTTAAGCTCCTCTGCATTTTCCACATTACCGTATTTTTCAGTAATCTCATCCCGGTTAATTATAAGCTCTTCTTTTCTCAGGTTATGGAGCTCCTCTGCCTGCTTAATGGCATCCTGGTGAAGCTGGTCTAATTTATCCTTTTCTTTTTCGATTCTTTCTTTATCTATAAAAGTAACAATATAGGAATCAAAATAAAGTACTTTCTCCAGATCCTTGGGGCTCAAGTCTAATATGTAACCCATTCTGCTGGGCACCCCTTTAAAAAACCATATATGTGAAACCGGACAAGCCAGCTCTATGTGGCCCATCCTTTCTCTGCGTACATTGGATCTGGTAACCTCTACTCCGCATCTTTCACAGATAATGCCTTTAAATCGAACCCTCTTATACTTACCGCAATAACACTCCCAATCCTTGGTGGGACCAAAGATCCTCTCACAAAACAGGCCATCCTTTTCCGGCTTCAAAGTACGGTAGTTAATAGTTTCAGGTTTTTTTACTTCACCATTAGACCATGACCTTATCTTTTCTGATGAAGCAAGCCCGATTTTTATTGCATCAAAATTATTTACATCTATATTTATAGCCATGTATAAATTCCTCCCAAAAAAATATTATCCTTTATTAGCTTTCTCTTCCTGTTCTTCTGCATCCTGAATATCATCCTGCTCTTCTGAGCTCTGTATTTCTTCTTTATCCTCAGCATTCTGCATAAAATCTATGCCCAGATCTTTAACTGTCTGCATAATCTCATCATCTTCAGCAGACACATCCACTTCTTTGCCCTCATCGGATATTACCTCTACATCCAGAGTAAGGCTCTGCATCTCCTTGATTAAAACCTTGAATGATTCAGGTATGCCCGGCTTTTCGATATTTTCTCCCTTAACAATGGACTCATAGGTTTTAACCCTTCCTACCACGTCATCGGATTTAATGGTAAGCATCTCCTGTAATGCATATGCTGCTCCATAAGCCTCCAGAGCCCATACTTCCATTTCTCCAAATCTCTGGCCTCCAAACTGGGCTTTACCTCCCAGCGGCTGCTGGGTAACCAGTGAATAAGGCCCGGTTGACCTGGCATGAATTTTATCATCAACCAGATGCAAGAGCTTTAATACATAGGCATAACCCACTGCAATATCATCAGAAAGTTTTTCCCCGCTCCGTCCATCAAAAAGGGTGGTTTTTCCATTCCGGGGAAGACCGGCCTTTTCCAGCATATCCAGTATTTCCTGCTCCTGAGCACTGTCAAAAATAGGACAAGAGCAATAGATCCTTCCATCCTGGTCCTTGGGAACATTCTTACCATCCCAACCCTGGCTGGCTGCCCATCCCAGGTGGGTCTCAAGCACCTGTCCAACATTCATCCTGGAAGGTACGCTCAAGGGGTTAAATATAATATCTACGGGTATACCGTCCTCAGTATAAGGCATATCTTCTTCTGGCAGTACTATGGATATTACACCCTTGTTTCCGTGCCTGCCGGCCAGCTTGTCACCAGTGGATATTTTTCTCTTCTTGGCTATAAATACTCTTACCAGCTCATTTACTCCCGGCGGCAGATCATGGCCCTTTTTCCTGGAAAAAATCTGAACATCCAGCACCTTGCCGTATTCGCCATGAGGAACTTTAAGAGAGCTGTCCCTTACTTCCCTGGCTTTCTCTCCAAATATTGCCCTTAATAGTTTTTCCTCCGCAGTCAGTTCGGTTTCTCCCTTGGGAGTTATCTTTCCCACCAGCACATCTCCGGGTTTTACCTCGGCACCGATCCTTATAATTCCCCTTTCATCAAGGTTGGCCAGCACTTCCTCTCCCACATTGGGGATATCTCTGGTAATTTCCTCTTGTCCCAGTTTGGTTTGCCTGGCCTCAACTTCCTGCTTGGATATATGTATAGAAGAAAGAACATCTTCCTTCACCAGTTTTTCAGAAATTATTATGGCATCCTCATAGTTATAGCCTTCCCAGGACATAAAAGCCAATAAAAGATTCCTGCCCAGAGCCAACTCGCCCTGCCTGGTGGCGGGTCCGTCAGCAATTACATCGCCTTTTTTAACCTTGTCCCCGGTATTAACCAGGGGTCTCTGGTTAATACAGGTGCCCTGATTGGACCTCTGAAACTTGTAAAGAGAATAGCTAAACATCTTGCCATTTTTATACCTTACCTTTATATTCTCACCGGTAACCTCTTCAATTTTGCCATCATCAGCAGCAATAATAAGCTGGCCGCTGTCCCTGGCCACATCTGCCTCCATGCCTGTTCCCACCAGAGGAGGTTCGGGATCAATCAGGGGAACCGCCTGCCTCTGCATATTGGATCCCATCAAGGCCCGGTTAGCATCATCATGCTCCAGGAAAGGAATAAGAGAGGCCGCAGCGCTAAAAATCTGCTTGGGCGAAATATCCATATAATCTACTAACTCCGGCTCCACACTTACCGCTTCCCCCGCAGTCATACATAAAACTTTATCTTCCTTAAATCTTCCATCCTTTCCCAGTCCAGCAGTAGCCTGGGCTATAGTGTAATTCTCTTCTTCATCAGCAGAAAGATAGTCTACCCGTTCGGTAGCCACCCCATTTTCCACCTTGCGGTAAGGCGACACTATAAAGCCATACTCATTTAACTTGGCATAAGTAGCCAGTGAACCAATAAGTCCAATATTGGGTCCCTCAGGTGTCTCTATGGGGCACATCCTGCCATAATGGGAAGCATGAACATCTCTTACCTCAAAACCTGCTCTCTCCCTGCTCAAACCTCCGGGTCCCAGAGCCGAAAGCCTTCTTTTATGGGTAATTTCAGCCAGAGGATTGGTCTGGTCCAAAAATTGCGAAAGCTGGCCGCTGCCAAAAAATTCCTTCAGGCTGGCCACCAGGGGCCTTATGTTTATAAGGGTTTTGGGAGTAATGGACTCGATATCCTGGGTAGTCATTCTTTCCTTTACCACCCTTTCCATCCTGGACAACCCGATTCTTACCTGGTTCTGAACCAGCTCGCCGACATTTCTCACCCTTCTGTTTCCAAAATGGTCTATGTCATCTATTTCCCCAATTCCGCTCATAAGCTGAATTAAATATTTTACTACCAGGAATATATCCCGGCTGTGGAGTATGGATTCCACGCTGGTATCAATATCCATGTCGCTATCAATCTCCAGCAGCCTTTCAGTCACTTCCTTATCCAGCTTTTCGTCAAGTTTCTGATTGAGTTTATAACGGCCTACCTTTCCAAAATCATACCTTTTAGGATTAAAAAACATGGTATGTATAAGGCTGACCGCGCTCTCCACCGTAGGGGGCTCCCCCGGTCTCAGTTTTTTATATATTTCTATTAAAGCTTCCTCGGTAGTCTCAGTTGCATCCTTTTCCAGAGTATTCTTAATACAATCCTCTTTATCATAAGGACTGAAAAGATTTATAAGGTCCTGGTTGGTCCCAAAGCCTACTGATTTTAAGAATATGGATAACAGAAATTTTCTTCTCCGGTCAATCCTCACATAGGCTATGCCCTTCTTATCTGTTTCAATCTCAATCCAGGATCCCCGGGTAGGGATTACCTTGCACATATATAATTCTTTTTCACTCTTCTTGTCTATATCAGTGTCATAGAAAACACCCGGTGAACGAACCAGCTGGGATACTATAACCCTCTCGGTTCCATTAATTATGAAAGTGCCCTTATCAGTCATTATGGGAAAATCACCCATAAACACTTCCTGTTCTTTTATCTCCCCGGTTTCCTTATTAACGAAACGGGCATTAACTTTCAAAGGCGCTGTGTAAGACATGTCCTGCTGTTTACACTCATCTGCAGAGACTTCAATGGGATCAAAGCTGTATCCCGTAAACTCGAGGGACATGTTTCCAGTAAAATCCTCAATTGGAGAAATATCTTTCAAGGCTTCCGTAAGCCCTTCTTTTCTGAACCATTCAAATGATTCTGTCTGAATATCCAGCAGATCGGGCATCTCCATAATCTTGGGAATTTTACCGAACTCATACCTTTGGATTTGTTTATTATTTTGCATTAAATAAGTCTCCCCTTTATAATAAAATCAAAGTTAAATAAGCAGAAAGTAAGATTTTTAGCGTAAAAAAATCTTACTTAATTAACTATTATTATTAATAATTTTGTACTGCCTGAAAAAACTGACAAACTATCATTTTAGGAAAAAATGATAGTATTGTCAATTTAATTTTTATTCGGAAAGTTAAAATAGAAAACTACTTAACTTCTACTTCGGCTCCAGCTTCTTCAAGCTGCTTCTTTATATCTTCTGCTTCATCTTTAGAAATTTTTTCTTTAACTGCATTAGGAGCTTTGTCTACCAGATCCTTAGCTTCCTTTAAGCCCAGATTGGTAATACTTCTAACCACCTTTATAACCTGTATCTTCTTAGCGCCTGCTGATTTTAATACCACGTCAAATTCAGTCTGCTCGGCTTCGGCTGCTCCGCCTGCTGCTGCAGCTCCTGCTGCTGGTGCTGCTACCATAGCCTGCGCGCTTACACCGAATTTTTCTTCCAGAGCCTCTACTAATTCTGATAACTCTAGAACGGTCATGCTCTCTATAGATTTTAAAATCTCATCAATATTTGAACCCTTCTTGGCAGTCTTGGTCTCCTTTGCGGTCATCTTCCCTTTTCCCTTTCCCTTTGCTTTTGTTTCTTTTTTTTCAGTGTCTTTTTTCTTATCAGCCATTTATCCTCCCTTAATTTTTATTATTCTCTTTTTCTTTTCTTATAGCTCCCAAAACCATTACCAAATTCCTGCTTAATCCACTTAAAGTAGTAACCAGGCCACTAATTGGAGAGTTCAAGGTAACAGCCAGATTGGTAAGCAAGACTTCTCTTGAAGGCAAGCCGGCAATCTTTTGGATCAACTCTGCGGTCAGCAGCTGATCTTCCAGTATTCCTCCCTTAACCTGAAGGGTCTCGTGTTCTTCTGCAAAGTCTTTGATAATCTTGGCGGTAGCAGCAACATCTTCCCCAACCACTACAACACTGGTGGGGCCTTTCAGAATCTGGTCCAGCTGAATATCTGAAAATACCTCTCTGGCCGCAATAAGAGCCAGGGTATTTTTAAGCACCTTCAGATAAGCCTGATTCTCGGCCAGCTTATCCCTTACTGTCACTGAATCCCCTACAGTTAATCTGGTGTGATCAGTAAAAATCAATCCATTATTTTCACTAAAAACCTGTTTTATGGCTTCTACTTTTACTTCTTTTTCTTTTTTAACCACGGTAACCCCCGAAAACTTTTATTGTATATACTAAAAAATCGGCCCACAGTACCTGGCCGATTAATTTTACTAATCAACCTCGGCAGGAAATTAAGTTAATTATCTAACACCTGCTGTCTGTGGCTGCCTTATATTTAATTAAGCTACTTCTTCTATATCTGCAACCTTTGTGGCATCTATTTTTATACTTGGCCCCATAGTGCTGGAGATATAAACGCTTCTCATATATCTTCCCTTGGCAGCAGGGGGCTTTGATTTAAGAATAGCATCGATTAGAGCCGAATAATTTTCCAGCAGCTTGTCCAGCCCAAAGGATACCTTCCCCAGAATACTATGCACTACACCGTTTTTATCAGTCCTGTATTCCAGTTTACCCTTTTTAGAATCTTCTACTGCTTTGGCCAGCTCAAAAGTTACTGTACCGGATTTAGGATTAGGCATAAGTTTTCTGGGCCCTAATATTTTTCCCAGCTTTCCAACATGTTTCATCATATCCGGAGCGGCAATACAAACATCAAAATCCAGCCAGCCCTGGTTTATTTTCTCTACATACTCTTCGCCGCCAATATAATCAGCTCCAGCTGCTTTAGCTTCCTCCGCTTTTTCGCCCTGGGCAAAAACCAGAACCTTGGGTGTCTTGCCTGTACCATTTGGCAGCACAATGGTTCCTCTTACTATCTGATCTGCCTTTCTGGGATCAACACCCAGATTTATGGCAATGTCCACTGTCTCATCAAATCCAGCATCGTGGTTAGCAACTAACCACTCCAGTGCTTTTTTGGGTCCCATTGCCTCTGTATCTAAATTTTCTACTTTGCTCTTATATTTTTTACCTCTAACCAAGACTATCACCTTTGCTCTGAAATTTGTCTAAACTACCTTAACGCCCATATTTCTGGCTGTACCCTCTATTATCTTTACCGCGCTTTCCACAGTCCTGGCATTAAGATCCTTTAATTTTAGTTTGGCAATCTCTTCCAATTGCTCTCTCTTTATTTCGCCAACCTTGTTTTTATTGGGCTCTCCTGAGCCCTTCTCAATATCTATGGCCTTTTTTATAAGTACAGCTGCAGGAGGGGTTTTAGTTATGAAACTAAAAGACCTGTCACCGTAAACAGTAAGGATAACCGGAATGATCATCCCCTGTTCCTTTGCTGTTTTTTCATTAAAAGCCTTACAGAACTCCATAATGTTTACCCCGTGCTGTCCCAATGCCGGTCCAACAGGGGGAGCAGGGTTAGCCTGCCCGGCTGGTATCTGTAATTTCACTTGCGCAATTATTTTTTTAGCCATTACTTTTCCTCAAATTAACATAGATTTGTAATTATACACATATAAATTAATATTTCAATGTTATATTTTGGCCACCTGGTTAAAATTCAGCTCCACTGGAGTCTGCCTGCCAAATATGGAAACCAGTACCTTTAACTTGCCCTGGTCCAGATTGATTTCACTGATAGTACCATCAAAATTACTAAACGGTCCCGTGGTTACTTTTATGGGCTGGCCTACCTCGAAATCAGTCTTAGGCTTGGGTTTCTCGGAAACCTCTCTCTTCATTATTTTTTTTACCTCGGAATCATTTAAGGGCACCGGCTTGTTCTCAGTACCCACAAAACCGGTAACTCCCGGGGTATTCCTTACCACATACCAGGAGTCATCATCAAGATACATCTTAACCAGAAGATATCCGGGGAAAACCCTTTTGGTGGAAACCTGTTTCTTTCCCCCCTGTATCTCCATGATATCCTCTTGAGGTATATATATCTCAAATATTTTATCATCCATATTCATGGATTCAATCCTATGCTCCAGATTAGCCTTTATCTTCTTTTCATATCCCGCATAGGAATTTATAACATACCATCTTGGTCTCATTTATAATCACCAAACTCTTTTAGACATTTATTAGAAACTCTACAGCCTGTAAGAATATAAAGTCAAACAAACCTAAAATAGCAGCAAATATAATTATGGTAACTATTACTACCAGAGTATAGCTTAACAAAGCCTTTCTGGTAGGCCAGGTAACCTTCTTCAACTCTCTTACCACGCCCCTGAAAAAGCTAGCTATCTTTTTAGGTATCTGCTTAATAAACTGTTTCCAGTTTATTTTCTTCTTGGGTGGAGCAACTGGCGGCTTACGGTCTTTGGCCATCTTCTCCATCATTTTTTTTGGTTTGTACTTTCTCGATACTTTTCTTTTAGCCATTATTCCTTAAATATATTTTACATAATAATCCTGGCAGGGCTGGAGGGACTCGAACCCCCAACACCCGGTTTTGGAGACCGGTGCTCTACCAATTGGAGCTACAGCCCTATCTGGTCTCTTTATGAACCGTATGTTTTTTACACCACTTACAATATTTTTTCATTTCTATTCTGTCCGGATCATTTTTCTTATTCTTAAAAGAAGTATAATTCCTCCTTTTACATTCCGTACAGCCTAAAATCATAATCTGTCTCAATTTAGCTCACCATTTTAGTTGATTTATAATTAACTTAAAGGCGCAGACAAATAACTTACCACTATCTAAAGTGGTTGTCAATAAGTTATTATCGCCTACTCTATTATCTTAGTAATACTTCCAGCCCCTATGGTCCTGCCGCCTTCACGTATGGCAAACCTTAAGCCCTCTTCCATAGCTATGGGGGCGATAAGCTTTACTTCCATCTCGGTATTATCACCGGGCATAACCATCT
>JAIOXO010000030.1 GCA_022396035.1 Actinomycetes bacterium
GTTTGAGTTTATTGATACGGTGGCAAAAGATAAGACATTGGAGGCAGCAGGAAGAGCCTTGCTGCTCAGGGCATGTGCAGTGAAGGCGGTGTGAAAATCAACAATATTTTTAAAAAGAGCCAAATATTTCTAATTATAAATTTTAATCTAGAAGGGTAACCATTTATACAGGTGAACAAGACATGAATGAAAGTATAACTGTAAAAATAGTAAAAAAATACGATCCCGAACTTATAAATACCTTAAAACAGATGGAAACTGACAGTTTTGGGGTAGAAGCAGCAGCTAACCAATGGCTGCTGCCGGTAATCATAAACTATGGAAGAGTAGTAGTAGCTATCCGCCAAAACAAGATTATCGGAGTCTGCCTGGCTTTCAGGGACTGGAATGACAGCTTCATTGCCTTCATACATTCTTTTCATATCCATAAAGATTGCCGGGGACAGGGATGGGGAGACCAGTTTTTTATCCAGGTTATCAAATTATTTAAAGCAGATAAAATAAAGAGGGTCCAGTTGACCGTAGACCCCCAAAACCGTCCGGCCGTAGAGCTGTATAAAAAACATGGATTTTCAACCCAGAAGGTTAAAAAAGATGAATACGGAAGCGGACACGACCGTTTGGCCATGGAACTTAAATTATAGCTATAGCTGCTTGGCCATGGTTATGGAAGCTGAAAAACCCAGAAACCGTGACAGCACAAAATAGCGCCTAATACTGACCGGCTCAAACCCCAGCCGGCGGTAGAGTTTTATTGCCTTAATGTTGGTGTCGGTAACCTCCAGCAATATCTGGCTGTAACCATTATGTACGGCAAACTTTTCAAAGGTTTCAAACAAAAGAGTCCCTATTCCCCGATCCCTCTGCTCCGGCAGAACGGCAAAAGTATCTATGAGAATCTGTCCCGGCTTTAGCGCCCGGTAAGCAGCCAGTCTGCACACCTGGGTTAGAAAATATGCCCTGCAAGGGTTAAAAACCTTTCTTAAATTTTTATAGCTAAAATCAGAATAGGTATTCCCCTTACTCTCAAATCCCAGAAATCCCACTAAACGGGGTCCTTTGAGAGCATAATATCCGTTTTTGGTATTTAAGGCTTCAGTCATAAATTTCAGGATGGTAGGTTTGGAGCCCAGTATCATTCTAACTTTGGACCCGAAAACCTCAAAATAGATATGGACCAGCTGTAATCTATACCGGGAAGGCAGACCTTTTATTATGGTTAAGTTATCCATGATATAAATCCCCGATCCTATTTCTTTGGCCTGCATCATGATTTTTCAGGTTCAACAATGCGGGTATTTAGAGATTTTTACTGCCTCTCTGCATTTTAAGTCTATACGATTAAAAACAGGCTTACTGACATTATTGCCATTCCCGCTATAAAACCCAGAACCGGCATATGATCAAACCCATAAGACCTGGATACCGGAATCAGTTCATCGATGGATATAAACACCATTACCCCGGCAATGGCTGCCAGCACCATCCCCAGTATCTGGGGATTTAAGAAAGGCAACAAAAATGCTGCGGTAACCAACGCCCCTGCCGGTTCCGCAATACCGGAAAGCATGGACCAAAAAAATGCCTTCTTCTTACTGCCGGTTGCCTTGAATATAGGGGTGGATACCGCCAAGCCTTCGGGTATATTATGTATAGCTATAGCTACCGCAATGGCTATACCCAGCCTTATATCCACCAGGGCGCTGTAAAAGGTAGCCATGCCTTCCGGAAAATTATGGATACCTATGCCTAAAGCCACAAACAGCCCCGTTCTCAATAATTTCTGATCCGTATTTTCAGCTATTCCGTCCTTCTGGCCAATATACTCATGGGGAATGAGGTAATCTATTAAAAACATCAGGCCAAAGCCGGCAAAGAAAAATAGATTGGACCTTAAAAAGCCAACTTTTTCTACTGCGGAAGGCATCAGCTCTAAAAAAGAAATACCGATCATCACCCCTGCAGTAAAGCCCAGAGAAAAACTAAAGAACCTATTTCCAATTTTCTTAGGTATTAATCCCAGCAGACTGCCTATTACCGTAGCAAGTCCGGCCAGGGTAGTAAGAAGTAAAGCTTTTAATATATCGCTCATTTTTACAAAAAATTTTTTGATATTTATTATAAATAATAGAAAAAAAAGTGATAAAAGAAAAATAATTTTATATAATTTTCATATGGACCCGTTATTAATTACAAGGAATATAGTGTTGGTATTGCTCAGCTACCTTATTGGTTCGGTTCCTTTCTGTTACATTATCGCTAAAATCAAGCATAGAAATCTGACCCAGATAGGAGACCGAAATCCGGGAGGCTGGAATCTTACTTTCAATGTGTCTAAATTCTGGGGACTTATAGGGATAATATTTGATATGGCCAAAGGGTTTCTGCCCTTCTATCTGATAAGCGCCTATACCGGCTCTACAGGCCTGGCCCTTATAGCCGGTTGCGCTGCTGTGGCCGGACATAATTACTCCCCCCTGCTAAAATTTTCGGGAGGGAAAGGCATGGCTACCTTACTAGGGTTGTTATTGGCCATCAATCCTTTTTCTGTACTGGCTTTCGGAGTGGGAATTCTACTGGGCCTATTTCTGATAAGAAATATGATCTGGGGTGTTTTAAGCGGTATAAGCTGGGCTGCTATTTTTTTCCTGTTATACTACAATTCCACAATTTATATCCTTTTCTGGCTGCTTTTATTTTTAATTATTATCCCCAAATACTTAAACCACAACATAGCATTTATTAAAAACTTTAAGTTTAAAAAAGAAAAATCCCTAAAAGACCTGTTTGCTCCCAAGATAAGATAAGCTTATTTGGGATGCTTGATAAGCCTTAAGTCCTGTTCATCAGTTACGTCATAGACTCTGTCTTTCCAGTACAGCCCTGCTCCAAATCTGCACTTACAGAAAGAATTAATGGCAATAAGTAAAAGATAAGCAACCGATAGGGGATGAAGCAGTATATCCCTGCCTCTGGTTTTAAACCTGACCGCATAAATTATTTTCATCAAAAAAATTATCAATATCTGGGCAGCTATAATATTGGTGAACAACTGGGGCCAGTTAAAAATAAGGGTCAGGGGCAAAAAAACAAAGGGAGCAAGAAACAGAACAGTAATCATTATAAAGGCCAGTAAAAAATTGGAAAAATTGTAATCAAAAGCAGCAAACAGAACCTTGCTGTAACCCTTAATTACCTGGTCCAGATTCTTATACATCCTGCAGTACACATTACTGGTCCCATCAAAAATCATAAACCTGTGCCCGGTTTTTTTTACCAGCTTGGCAATATGGATATCTTCAAGTATTTCCTTACGGATAGTTTTATGCCCTCCAAACTGTTGGTATACTTCTTTTCTAAACAGCATGTACTGCCCTATTGCGGTGCAAAATAAAGGATTTTTGCTTTTTTTTACCAGCAGCAAAGGCAAAAAACATAGTATCATAAAATTGCCAAAAGGGACCATCATCCTCTCATGTACGGTTACCATTATCTGCTGTGGAAACACCGATATCCCCCCGTAGTTACCTGAAATTAAGCTGTTTACTGCACCGGAAACCGAATGTGGGAAATGCAGGGTATCTGCATCGGTAAACACCAGAATCTTCCCCCTGGCCTGCTGGGACAGCTGGTGACAGGCAAAACTCTTGCCCAGCCATCCGCTTTTTAGTTTCTTCCCCTTAATTACCCTGAGTCTGGCATCTTTTTTAGACAGGCCTTCTGCTATATCATAGGTTTTATCTGTAGAATTGTCGTCAAGAACAATAATTTCAAAATCAGGATAGTCCTGCTTCAGCAGCGAATTAAGGCATCTTCTTATATTTTCTTCTTCATTTCTGGCAGGTATCAGAATGGAGATCAAGGGTAAATCCGTTGATTTTTGTTCAGGTGAATAAGGTTTGCCTGTTTTTCTAAACAAGATATGGTTGGCAATATAATTTACCAGTAGAAGAGACAAAATTAGAAGCACTGCATACTGATAGAATAAAAATAATTCCATTATCTACCTATTTCAATTTATTTAAAGACCTTTGTTTCAGCTGATCAAGGTTAATTACAAAACGGTAGTGAATTCCTTCGCCAATCTTTTCTTTGCCGTCATAAGCCTCCACCTTGAATTTAAGTTTGGGGCCATCTGTTTCTATTAGCTCGGCATTGGCAGTTACGCTCATTCCTACCGGAGTGGCTGCCATATGTTTTACATCTATCCTGGTTCCTACCGTTGCCAGTCCGGCTGGAAGCTTATGATCAACAGCCTTTATTGCCGCCTCTTCCATCAAGGCAATCATGGAAGGGGTAGCAAAAACGTCTACCGTCCCGCTCCCATAAGCCATGGCGGTATTACTATCATTGACTGTTATCCTGGCCTGACCGGCCAAACCCTGCTCTAACCTGTAATCTTCCATACAGATATTCTAAATTCTTTCTCCAGCTTAGTAAAGAGCATTATTTTAGCAGTTGCTTCAAGGCAATAGCATTTCTGAATGCATGCCCTAGAGCATCATTATTGAAATAGGCATAGCTATCTATTCCCTGCTGGCTGTAGTCGGCAATCTTATCAGCATAATCTCTTAGCTGCTTCTGGCTGTAGCTTGAATGATAAAGCTTTTTTTCTCCATGGAGCCGGATGTAGCATATACCCCCTGTAACCACTTCCTGCGAGGGGAACCCGGGAGAGCTTGATATTACCAGGCCACATCCGTATTTATCTAATAAGTTATAGGTATCCCTGGAAAACCAGCTTTTATGCCTGAACTCAAATACAAATTTCAGATCTCCGGATAACTTCAGTAATTCCGTTAGCCTGGGATTATTCTGGCCAAAATTAGCAGGCAGCTGAAAAAGAATTGGACCCAGTTTGTTTTTTAAACCCCGGGCTGAATTAATAAATTTTTCCAGCGGCTCCTGCACCTGGTTCAATTTTTTCATATGGGTTATGTACCTTGATGCCTTCACCGAAAATATGAAGCCGGGAGGAGTTTTTTCGGCCCAGCTTTCAAAACTGCTTCTGGCCGGTAAACGGTAGAAACTATTGTTTATTTCCACACTGTCAAACTGTCCGGAGTAGTAGGAAAGCCAATCTTTTTTACTGATGTCCCGGGGATAAAATTCATCCTGCCAGTTCGGATAGCTATATCCTGAAGTTCCGACCAATATTTTTCCAGCAGCCATAATCAATTTATGGTAATTAGCATTAGTCTAATTAAACAATAATATCTGCCGGTTTTCAAATAAGTTAATATGCATACAGTTTCCCATAGGGGCGATGAGAATAAGGAACAAGTTTTTTAAAATCTCTGGCATCTATACTCATATCTTTCCCAAAATAGTTAAAATAATTGGAAATATGCTTATTTAAAATCTCCAGATCCGAGCTGTCCACATCCTGTTTTTTTACTTCCTTTCCCAACTGGTAGGGGGCGACATCTCCCCTTACATATATACTGCCTCCATGCATACCAGTACCCAGATAGTCCCCGGTAACTCCAGTGCGGTGCCCGATATAGGGGCTGTTGACTGTCTCTGGCTTGAACAATCCTAGAACTATTATTATTCCACCCGCCATATATTCTCCCAGAAAATTGCCGGCACTGCCCCCTATAACTATTACCGGCACCTTACGGTCATAGGATTTCATATGTATTCCGCACCTGTATCCTACACTCTTTTTTACATATATCTCTCCGCCCCTCATAGAATATCCCAGGATATCACCTGCATCTCCATGGATTATGATTTTACCGGAGTTCATGGTATTGCCTATCCCATCCTGTCCGTTGGAAAAAACCTCAATGGTGGGGCCATCCATAAACGCTCCCAGGTCATTGCCGGGTATCCCCTGAATACGCATATTTATTTGCCCTTTTATCCCATCCCCTATATACCTGTGTCCGCAGATATCGATTAATTCTATCTCCGCAGACTGGTTTTTCCGGTCTGAGGCAATTTTTCTTACCTTTGAATTGAGTTGTCGGTAACTTAAATTTTTGGCATCTATGCTGTAATTCATACCTCAATGCCCTCCCCCACTACTAAATGTTTCTGGTAATCGGCAGGAAGCTGGATCAGGCCAAAATTTTCACTGATTATGTTATCTCTTATATTACTCACATCTATTCCATTTTTTATAAGGCCCGCATATATGCCAGCCCGTTCAATAGCCCCCACCAGTATTGCTCCTACTACCTTATTTTCCCTTATTATAATTTTCTTGTAATAATTGCTTTCAGGTTTGAACTGGCTTAAAACCTCCACCTTCCTGCTGTCATCAGGCTCCAGGGAAGTAAGTCCCATGGATATTGAAGAAACACCCAGAATCTCCACTGAATTCATAAAGAATCCTCCCCCGTAGGCATAATGGCTGCCAGCCATATTAAGCCCTGCAGTTTTCCCCTGCATGACCGCCAGTGGCCATATAGCTATATTCCTGTCTTCGCCTGCCAGTATATCCCTGGCCTGAACCACATCTCCAGCAGCAAAGATTTCAGGGGCTGAGGTTTCCATAAATTGATTAACTTTTATGCCCCTGTCCGTATCCAGGGCCCCGGAATCAACAAAAGGAACCTCCGGGGCTACCCCCACTGCAACCACCAGTACCTGACAATCAATATTGGAGCCATCAGTTAACTGGGCTTTGGTTATCCTGTTACCCTCCATATATATCTTCTCTATGGTATTTTGAGTAAATATATTACTGTTAAGGTCCCTAATCCTTTCTTCAACTATAGAAGAAGCCTGCTTATCAAAAGTAGCTGACAGAATCCTGTCAGAAAGTTCAATCAGTTCAATTCTTAGTCCCAGCTCCAGAAAGGCCTCTGCTGCCTTCAGTCCTATAAGGCCTCCCCCCAGGATAGTGGCTTTTTCCACTCCGTTTTTTTCTATATATGCTTTTAACTTACGTGCATCCTCCAGAGTGGTCAAAGTAAAAATATTTTCTGCCCTGTTAATTAATTTTTTATCCAGTTTTTTCCCGCCATCCACTTCAATTGCTGGGATAATAGGACTTCCTCCGGTAGCAATAAGGGCTTTTTGGAAACCAAATTTGTCCCCTGAAGCCGATATCGCTTTTTTCTGCTCAACATCCAGATGCACTATCTTCGTATTTAGCCTTATATCGATATCCAGCCGGGAATAAAAATCCCCCTGCTGCCAGCCGGTCTGTTCTATTGGTATTTTACCTGCCAGATAATAGGTAATAAGGGGCTTGGAGTAATTCAGGTAACTTTCTTCTGTTAATATAATTACCTTACCCCTGCCATCCTGTTCCCTGATGGCTTCAGCAGCGTTTATTCCCGCCGCCGAGTTTCCTATTATCAAGTAGTCTGTCTTTTCCACCTTATTTATCCTCCATATCCATAAATTTTAGAGCTTCATTAGGGCAGTTACTAACGCACACCGGTATCTCTTCATCTTCACACAGGTCACACTTGGAAGCTATTTTCCTTTCACCGGGATCCTTGCTGATAGCCCCGTAGGGGCAAACCATAATACAGCTCCAGCAGCCAACGCATTTATCCTGATCGCAGGTAACCACCCCGGTGCTGATATTTTTTTTCATAGCCCCGGAGATACAGGCATCTACACATGGAGCATCCACACAGTGCCTGCACTGAATAGCAAAAGAGTTATGCCCTATCTCCTCCACCAGAACCCGGGGCATCAATTGGCCCTGTTCAGATTTAAAAGCTTTGATAATTTTTTTACTTTTTGAATGCTTGACCTGACAATATATTTCACAAAGCCTGCAGCCAATACAATATTCTTCCTGTATATATATTTTTTTCATATCTACCATGCCTCTCCTGCATGTTTTATTCCCAGTATAGACAGTTCTTTTTCACTCAGATCAATTCCCCTTAGATGTTCGCGGTTTCCCCTTAGACTTTCTATTGCATTTATTCCTGCCCCTCCCAGCATTTCCTTAATCTCCAGGGACCAGGCCCTCAGCAGGTTTACCAGTCTCCTGGTGCCAATCTGGGGGTTTAGCCTCTTGGTGAGGTAAGGATCCTGGGTAGCCAGGCCCCAGTTGCACTTGCCGGTATAACATTTCTGGCAAAGGTGACAGCCCATAGCCACCAGGGCCGCTGTGCCTATATAAACAGCATCTGCTCCCAGAGCAATAGCCTTGATTATATCTGAACTGGATCTCAGGCTGCCGGCAGCAATAATTGAAGCCCGGTGCCTTATGCCCTCCTCCCTTAATCTTGTATCCACTGAAGCCAGAGCCAGCTCTATGGGTATGCCAATATTATCCCTTATGGCCAGAGGCGCTGCTCCTGTGCCCCCTCTCAACCCATCAATGGTTACAAAGTCAGCCCCGGCTCTAACTATACCGCTGGCTATAGGGGCTACATTATGCACAGCAGAGACCTTTACCCCGATAGGCTTCCGGTAATCAGTTGCTTCTTTTAAAGCAAAGATAAGTTGTGACAGATCCTCAATAGAATAGATATCATGGTGGGGAGCAGGAGATATGGCATCGGTACCCCGGGGTATCATTCTGGTATTGGATACCTCCTCAGTTACTTTCTCTCCCGGCAGATGCCCGCCTATTCCCGGTTTTGCTCCCTGGCCTATCTTTATCTCAACTGCTGCTGCCTTACTTAAATAATCAATATCTACCCCAAACCGGCCAGAGGCAACCTGTACAATGGTATTGCCGGCATATTGTTCCAGATCCCTGTGCATGCCTCCCTCCCCTGTATTATAGAAGGTTCCAAACTGGCTGGCTGCCTGGGCTAAAGACCTGCAGGCATTAAAACTTATAGACCCAAAAGACATAGCAGAAAAAAGTATGGGAGTAGATAGCTCCAGCTGAGGTGATATCTTTTGCTTAACCCTGATTCCTCCGGGTTTTTTTAAGCTTCCTGATATAAGCTGCAATTTATCTGCTTTGGACCCAATATAGGTTTTTATCTCCATGGGCTCCCGTAAGGGATCTATAGAAGGATTGGTAACCTGGGCTGCATTAAACAGTATATGGTCCCAGTAAATGGGATATGGCCTGTCTGCACCCATACCGGTAAGTATAACTCCACCTGTATCTGCCTGCTTGTATATATTTTTTAGATGGTCGGTAGACCAGTTGGCGTTTTCCTTGAACTCAGATTCTGATCTCTTTATTTTAATAGCACCGGTAGGGCACAGGCTCTCGCAACGATGGCACCCTACACACTGGCTGTTTTCACTGTATATGATATCCTGTTCACTGTCATATTCATGCACATCATTGGAACATTGCCTAAGGCATACCTGGCAGGATATACACTTTTCTAAGTCTCTTTCTATTTCAAAATCGGTCTGCTTTAATTTTAATGCCATCTGACTACACACCTACCTTTTTGATAACATCCGGTCTCTTTTTGGATTTAACTACCCCTATAACCGGCTGTCCGCCTTCCGGATGCCAGACTGTATCCGGTACGGGGCAAACCTTTCTAATAGCTGCCTCCTCGCTGGCCACAATAAGAAAATTGCCTTTCCTTGCTGCCACCATGGGCCTTAGCTTTATCCGGTCATTTAATGCATACATGAAATCATTATGCCCTACAATTATATTAAACGGACCATTAAGCAAACATCCTCCATAGAGTATCCTGAGAGTCCTGGCTACATCACCCTGCCGGGCAGGCAACCGGTCAATCTCTTCCCATAAAGGGGCAGAAAGTATAAGGTGTATAAGATTGATATCTATCTTTTCCTTCCGAACCAGCAGGTCAAAAAGATAGGTAATCACCTCGGTGTCCGTAGATAAACTGCAACGGTAGCCAAAATCACTGACAAATCTCTGGTTGCTCCCGTAAGAAGATATCTCTCCATTATGGACCACCGACCAATTAAGCAGGCCAAAGGGGTGAGCCCCTCCCCACCATCCCACACTGTTGGTAGGAAATCTTCCATGGGAAGTCCAGATATGTCCCTGGTAATCCTCAATCTTAAAAAACCTTCCAATTTCTTCGGGGTAACCAACCCCTTTAAAAATGCCCATGTTCTTTCCGCTGGACATAACATAGGCACCCCTTATACTGCTGTTTATATCCATTACCAGCTTAACTATGTAATCTTCTTCCATATGACTATATTCAGGATTTACTTTTAAAAAATACCTGTACACTAAAGGGGGCTGGCCTACCTTTATCTTTTTATTGACAGGAATCTCTTCCGAGTGAAGTATCTCAAAATTTTTGAAAAGTAGATCTTCTGTCTGCTGCAGGGCAACAACATCTTCATACATCATATGGAAAGCCCAGTCCCGGTCAAACTGTGGATATATGCCATAAGCTGCAAAACCGCCGCCCAGCCCATTGGAGCGGTCATGCATCATGGAAATTCCTTCCAGAACTTTTGAACCATCGAATCTATGTCCGCTTTCATCCATTATTCCAAATACTGCACAACCTGATGGTATCCTGTATCTGGTTGATAATTCTTTTTTAGTAATCCTGTCTATATTTTGCATTTTTTCTCCATAAATAAAAAACCCCCTTAAAACATCTCTGTTCTAAGAAGGCAACTTTACCTTAAAACTTTTCACACCTCTTTATGCAAAAAGAATTATATTTAATTTTTATGAGCAAATAATATCAGGTTTAGATAATTTGTCAAATAAAAAAATGTAAAGGCATAGAAACCGGCAAATAGCGGTTTCTATGCCTTCTAAATGTTTGGTGCTATTTATAATTTTTTTTCATATCTTCTAAGCTCAGGGGCTCATAATCCTGAGAATGGCCTATTGTACCAAAATCTTCCATCTTGCCCTTCACTACTTCATATACCGCCTGCCTGGCTGCTCCAAAGTATTTCCTGGGATCAAACACGGCCGGATCCTCAGTCAGTACTCTTCTTACCGCTCCAGTCATAGCCAGCCTGCCATCGGTATCCACATTTATCTTCCTTACTCCTCTTTTTATGGCTTCCTGTATGGAAGGTATGGGTACCCCCATAGTTGATTCCAGCTTTCCTCCGTAGCGGTTTATAATGTCTATAAGCTCGCTGGGTACCGAGGATGAGCCATGCATTACCAGAGGGAAATGGGGTAATTTGTCTGATATTGCCGATATTATGTCCAAGGCCAGCTTGGGCTTGGCCTTGAATTTATAGGCTCCATGGCTGGTGCCTATAGCCAGAGCCAGTGCATCTACTCCGCTCTGTTCTATAAATTTTACTGCTTCTGCGGGATCGGTTAGTTTTACCTTGCCTGAACCTACTCCATCTTCAATACCGCCAAGGGTTCCCAGCTCTCCCTCCACGGTTGCTCCAAATTTGTGGGCATACTCTACAACCGAAGCGGTTACCTCCAGGTTTTCTTCAAAAGTGGTCGGAGTTTTGGAATCTTCCTTAAGGGAACCATCTATCATCACCGAGGTAAAACCAAGTTCTATAGCCTGCATGCAGGTCTCAAGACTATTGCCATGATCCAGGTGCAGGGCTATGGGTATGTCCGGGTTTTCTTCCTGGGCAGCCTGGGCCATGTGTTTTATATATACCATATTGGTATATTTTAAGGCACCCCTTGATGCCTGAAGTATTACCGGTGACCCTGTTTCGGAAGCAGCCCTCATAATACCCTGTATCTGCTCCATATTATTTACATTAAAGGCGCCTACTCCATAGCCCGCTTTGGCTGCCTCGTCTAAAATCTGTTTCATTGGAACTAATGCCAATTTAACCTCCCATTATTCTTTTTGCATTTCGTGAGACATAATTATTGCCTCAGCCACGTCCCTTAAGGACTTCCTTTTATCCATAGCAAATTTTTGTATTTTCTTAAAAGCATTATTTTCAGTAAGATTATGTTCTTCCATCAGTATTCCCTTAGCCCTTTCCAAAACTTTTCTGGTCTCCAGCTCTTCTTTTATAACCTTGCTTTCTACTACCAGGCGGTAATTTTCTATTACTATTGCTGCCTGATCGGCTACTGTCTTCAGAAGGCTTACCTCATAGTCGCTAAACTGGTGAGGTTCTGAAGTATATAAATTCAAAACACCAATAACTTTACCTTTAACATGCAAAGGTACACATAGCAGAGAAATCAAGCCTTCTTCACCAGCTATCTCTTTGTAGATATAGGTATCTTCCTTTAAGATGTCGGGGACTGCCCGGTATCTATTTTCTAATGCTACTATACCTGCTATGCCTTCTCCCAGCTTTATAGGATTTTTATTGATATACTCTTTGCTTATACTCTGGGTTGCCTTAATGGTTAATTCTTTTTTCTTGGGATCAAGCAGCATTATGGAGCATATCTTTGATTTCAGGGTTTGCGCAGTCACGGTTACTATGAGCTTTAATATATCTTCCAAATACAGATCTGAGGTAATAGCTTCTCCAATTTTGGATAAAGCATCTATTATCTCTTTTGGGCTTTCGATATTTTTATCTTCCATAATATTTCCTTAAAAAATTATTTACAAAATTATATTACATATGGTACCAAAATTATACTGTTTATTGAAAAAATAGGAAAAGCTTTACCTTTACAAAATTATTTAGAATATATAAAATGCATTAGTGCAGTGGCGCATTCGTCTAGTGGCCTAGGACATAGCCCTCTCACGGCTAAAACAGGGGTTCGAGTCCCCTATGCGCTACCAGTCCCTATTTAAAGGACTTTTCAAAACTCCAGAAATCCCTGGGAGATAATACTGATATACCATTATACTTTTTCAATACAAGTAGATCTTTATCTCCAGTAATTATGCAATCTACCTCACTTTTACAGGCAG
>JAIOXO010000031.1 GCA_022396035.1 Actinomycetes bacterium
AACTACCTTCACTGGTTTGAGTTTATTGATACTGTAGCGAAGGGTAAAACCAGGCAAGCAGCAAGAAGGGCTCTTCTGCTGGGAGCTTGTTCTGTAAAGGTGGTGTAGGGAAAATCAACAATACTTTTAAAAAGAGCCTTATTTTACTACTTATATATGGTTTTCTTAAATTATATTCTTAACCCCAGGTATATAACTAATCAATAGTTAATCATGGTGATTTAAGTAAATTGTCACTGGCAAGTATTATATTTTTTTGAAGGTTTACAGAGTTATTCTTTTTATCCTAGAACAGAAATATTTATTCTCTGAGAAAATCGTATATATAACAACCAAAGATCCATCGATGAAACCGCCGTATATTAATTTTACAACTAAAGCTGTTTTGCAGTATCCAACATTAATCAACCACCATTATTATAACTTAAGGCTACAACCTTATAAATTTTAAACTTCTCTAATAACATGGGGATATAGCCCTCAATTTGTTTACCGCTTCTGAAAGCTTATCAATAACAAAATTTACATCTTCTTCAGTAGTAAACCTCCCCAGGCTGAACCTTACCGAACTTCGCGCCAAATCATCAGGTACCCCCATGGCTTTTAAGACATGAGACGGTTCATGTTCCGATGACGAGCAGGCAGAACCAGTAGAGCAACTAATCCCTTCCTGGTCAAGGTGCATTACCACTGACTCCCCCTCTGCATACCTTACAGACAAATTAATATTACCGGGAAGCCTTTTACCCATTGGTCCATTCAGCCCTACATCCTGCAGCCTCTCAGATATCCCCTGTACCATTTTTTGCTGTAAGTGCCTCAATCTCTCGGTTTCTTCTTTAATTTCTCCAAATGCTATTTCAGAAGCTTTAGCCAATCCAACAATACCGGGAACATTTTCGGTAGATGCCCTCTTTCCCATCTCCTGTCCTCCCCCGTCCATAAATGGTTTTATTCTGGTGCCTTTTCTTACATATAAAAAGCCTGCACCCTTGGGGCCATAAAGTTTGTGGGCTGAAGCACTCAACAGGTCAACTCCCAGCTTATTAACCTCTAGGGGGATATGGCCAAAAGTCTGCACCGCATCGGTATGAAAACATATATTGTATTTTCGGGCTATCTTCCCGATATCTTCTATAGGTTGAATGGTGCCGACCTCATTATTTGCATGCATTACTGAAATAAGAATGGTTTCTGTAGTAATAGCTTTCTCAATTTCATTTACATCTACAATTCCATTTTTATCCACCGGGACATGGGTTACTTTAAATCCCTGATCCATTAAAGAAGCACATGATTTTATCACCGCAGGATGCTCTATTGAAGAAGTGATTATGTGGTTGCCCTTCTTTCTATAGGCATAGGCTACCCCTTTTATTGCAGTATTATCACTTTCTGTTCCACCGCTGGTGAAAATAATTTCGGACTTTTGCGCCCCCAGATATCCTGCAATTTTTTCCCTTGCTTTATCTAATATCTCACTAGCCTCCTGACCATGAGAATGTATGGATGAGGGATTTCCAAACCTCTTGGAAAAAAAGGGGAGCATTGCTGTTACTACTCTTGGATCGCAAGGGGTGGTTGCCCCATAATCCAGGTATATTCTTTTTTTCATATTTGTCCTAAAATGTTGATCATGGATTAACCGCCCGGCCTTAAAACAAATCTGTAGACAGATAGCGTTCTCCGGTATCGGGTAAAATTACTACAATTAATTTGCCCTTATTTTGCTCCTTTTTTGCTATCTCCATTGCCGCCCATACCGCCGCACCGGATGATATACCAGCCAGTATGCCCTCCTCTTTTGCCAGCCTGTTTGCGGTGTTGGCGGCATCAGCGTTTTTTACCCTTATTATTTCATCAATCAGGGACACTTCTAATACTTCTGGAATAAAACCGGCTCCAATACCCTGTATTTTATGTGGTCCTGCGTTTCCCCCTGAAAGAACCGCCGAATCATAGGGTTCTACTGCAACTGCCTTAAATTCAGGTTTTCTTTGCTTAATCACATCAGCAATTCCGGTAATAGTGCCTCCGGTTCCCACCCCGCTAATCAGTATATCGATTTTTCCATCGGTGTCCCTCCAAATTTCTTCCGCTGTAGTTTTCCTATGGATTTCAGGATTAGCCGGATTTTTAAACTGCTGGGGCAAAAATACATCATCTATCTCCGTGGTAAGTTCTTCAGCCTTTTTTATAGCCCCGGCCATACCCTCGCTGCCAGGGGTTAAAACTATCTTTGCACCAAAAGCCTCGATCATCTTCCTTCGTTCCACGGACATGGTTTCAGGCATGGTAAGTATAAGCTTATACCCCTTGACCGCGGATACAAAGGCCAGGGCAATTCCAGTATTTCCACTGGTGGGCTCTATTATAGTAGTATCTTTTTTTAGCAAACCTTTATTTTCAGCATCCTCTACCATAGAAATACCAATCCTGTCTTTTACACTGGATAAGGGGTTAAATGATTCTAATTTGGCCACCAGGGTGGTATTTAGACCCTTTGATAGATTGGCCAGCTCAACCATTGGAGTATTTCCTATCAATTCCGCTATATTTTTTGCGATTTTCATTTTCCTTCTCTTCTACTAAATTATATTTGAATAAATTATAAAATCTGTTTTAAGCCACAATCTTAAGTTCCCTCAGTCACCTTTTATTTATGATTTTCAATCATATCCTGCAGTGTTTTTGATTCTAAGGTTTCTTCAATTTTCTGGCCAAGTTCATTCCATAAATCCCTGGAGCTGCAGTAATTATACCGGTTGCATATCTGTGGAGCTGTAATGCACTCCACCAATACAATTGGTCCCTCCAGGGCAACGATTATCTCCTTTAAGGTTATTTGGTCTGGTGATTTGGACAATACATAACCCCCATGTGCCCCCCGGCTGGAATGGATAAGACCTGCAGTTTTTAAATTGGGAACTATTTGCTCCAGATAGCCTGCAGAGATTTCCTGTTTTTTAGCTATATCCTTTAGCAGCATAAATCCTCTACCGTAATTCAGGGCCAGCTCCAGCATAACCCTGGTGCCATACCTGCCTCTGGTAGAAAGCTTAAACATTAAAGCCCCCAAAATTTATAGTAATCTACTAGAACCTGTAAGGAAATCTTAAAACATCTGAACCGATTTTTAAAGTATCTTACCTGGCTGGTTTTTCTGCACCTGGCCAGGTATAAACTTTCAGATAAAATATTGGTAATCCTGTATTTCTGGAGTTTATTCTAAAAATGGTGCTTTTTTAACCAATTTCGTATTCCTCCACCAATTACCCAGACCTGCCCATTGCTCTTCTCTGGTAAAAGAAAAACCTATTAAGAGCAGTAACAGCAAGTATACAATATGTTCATCTATTAAGAAAAAGTTATGTTCTTTGGGTAAAACAGCAGACCACATCAAAAACATCAACAAGCTTCCAGCAATTGCTGCTATTTTTAATCCTATTCCCAGTATTAATGCGAGTCCTAAAAACAACAGGCTAAGCATAAAGAGCCAGTCTACTATAGCGGTCCCCCCTATACTATTATATACAGGGGCAAAGGGTCCTGTTGCTCCAAACTTAAGGAATCCTTCAGTTGGAGAGCCTCCAGCAATCCAGGCACTACCGGGCTCAGTTGTATAACCCAGGCCAAATAACTTATCTATAAACGGCCAGAGCAATAATAAACCTAAAGCCCATCTCGAAAAAGTCCTTATTACCTTCATTTGTCCCCCTATACTCTATTAATATTATAATTCTTATTATATTAGTATAGTATAAAATTAAGAATGTGCAAGCAAAATTATTTGGATTAATTTTTTGCCCAAAAACTTATAGGTAGAATTAAAAAAATTATTGGAAGGAAACTCTGTATTGGATTATCCAAAAGCATTGCTTTGGGCCTAAATTATTTGGCGCTGCCAATCTCCATAAACAATTATTACAGATTAACCATTCAGCCCAAACCGGGACTAATCCTGATCCCAATAAACATATCCAGGCATTGCCAGCTTTTAAGACTGTTCATGCACCAAGAACATTTTACCATTACGTTCAAATTCCATAACCGGTTTTAGTTCAAGGTACTTATTCTTTTGCATAAATTCCTTCAATGCCCGCTGCTGGCCCAGTTCCTGGCCTTCTGTAAAGGAATACCAGTCATCAAATACCAGTACTGTTTTATCTGCAATTAAATCCTGCAGCCAGTCCAGCGCTACCCGTGTAGAAGAATACAGATCACAATCAAATAAAACCACTCCTGCATATCCGGCTCCTAAATCACTTTTGAGCTGCTCGGTTAAAGTCTTTTCATAAAAGCCTTCAACCAGTTTTATCCTGTCGAAGTCCACTCCGTATCTACGTAAATTTTTCTCCACCTGTTCTCTGGTGCAGGCAAACTGGCCTTCAAAGAACCTGCCCCCTGTTTTATCTACATCTTCTACCTGGGGAAGCCCCTGAAAAGAATCGAACCCATAAAAACGGGTCTGATCCAAGCCCAATTTCTGGGCAGCCTTAAAAGCACAGTAGAAAGTATAACCCTTATACAATCCAAACTCATAATAATCACCTATGAGCTCCCCTCCATGCTGCTGGCTGGCAATTTGGAAAGCCCGGTCTATGGCCCCCGGCGCCCCGGGACTCAGGGATTTGAAGCCCATATTCATGGCATGATATATGCGTGAACCAAAACGAAACAAGGGAGGATAATTTCTTAACAGCGATTCCAACTTATTTTTTAAGGTCATGATTTATCCTTATTGAATTTATTTTTCTTTTTCCTGAAACGAATATGCATTTTACCATTAAGCAACCCCTGATCAAAATACCAATCAGCAGTCCGGGTTAAGCCCTGGTCCAGATCAACTACCGGATTAAAACCCAGCTCTTTTTTTGCTTTCTTAATACTAAAGGCTCTATTTTTATAAAAAAAGTCAAGCCTTCGGCTGTATAGCGGAGGCTCCAGACCAAAAGGTCTGTACAGTGCTTCACAAACAGCAGCTGCAACCTTTAAAGGCCCCAACGGCAATTTGCCGGAAGGCAGTTTTCTGTTAACAGCAGAAGCAACCTTTCTGGATAACTCGGTGATAGTAGTATACTCTGGTCCTGCCAGAATATAGGTTTGGCCTACAGCTTCAGGCTTTTCTCCACAAAGGCTGATTCCTTCTACCAGGTCATCAATGTAGATTAAGTGATACAGTGTCTTACCTGTACCAATTATTCTAAACCGTCCAAGATGGATACTCGCAAATATTTTTAACAACCTCATATCACCCGGCCCGTAAACCCCTGAAGGCCTGAATATGGTAGCAGGCAAACCTTCCTTAATGGCCTCCTGGACCACCATCTCTCCCTCCAGCTTGGTTTGCTGGTAGATATCTCCCGGATCATAAGGGGAATTCTCGTCCCCGGGTACAGATTTGACGTCACCATGCACCCCAATGGTACTACAGTGAACCAGCCGGTGTACTCCAAATTTTTTAGCTGCATTTACAATATTGCTGGTGCCTTCAACATTAACCTGCCTGTAAACGTCATCTGAATGCCTGGCCGAACGATACAGGGCTGCAATATGGAAAATGGTATGGACACCTCTTACAGCCTTTTCCACCTGCACTCTGTTGACAATATCACCCTGGATTAAATGGATCCCTGCCTTTTTTAAATGATTCGCCCTGCCCAGATCACGGACCAGAGCCCTCACTCTGTAGCCCCTTTTGGCCAAAGTTAGAGCTAAATTGCCTCCAACAAATCCAGTAGCGCCAGTTACCATAACTAATTTGTTTGTAGGCTTTTTTTCCAATATTTCAATCCTTTGCTTAGTGTTTCATCGCAGATAGCACCATCAAATATAAACTGCAATTAGGCAGCCTCTGATGCTGGCCAGCTTTTAATAATCTGTACCGGAGGGCAAAAATTACCAGATATCAAAGTTGCTGTCAACCTGAATATACTTTTTAACCGGCAGATGACCTAACCTTAAAAATTATAACTATTAAGGATAAAAAAACAACTGTATGCAGACTTAAAAAATTAAAATCGGTAATTTTTTTGCTTAAATAAGCTGATGCAGGCTTTCGCTGCTGCAGTATCATAAAGCTTATCCTGATTCTTCTCTATTTCCCGGAGAGCCTTGCCTATACCCAGAGCCGGTCTGTAGGGCCGGTGAGAAGACATGGCTTCCACCACATCTGCAATAGCCAGTATCCTGGCTTCTGTCATTATTTCATCTCCCGCCAGGTTCCGGGGATAACCGGATCCATCCATCCTCTCATGATGCTGAAGTACTATCTTTTCAATAGGCCAGGGGTAATTAATTTTTTTAAGCATGTTGTAACCCAGTTGTGAATGGGTAGAAATCATTCTGTATTCAATGTCTGTAAGTTTACCCGGCTTGGCCAGTATAGAAGCAGGTATATTTATCTTGCCAATATCATGTAAGGCTGCTGCATAACTTAATCCCTCTGTAGTTTTTTTATCCAGATTCATCTCCCCGGCTATGGCCCGGCACAGCCTGGCTACTTTCTTCTGGTGTCCGGCAGTATAAGGGTCCTTTATTTGAACCATGTGGGAAAAGGTATCTATTATACCCCTGTAATTGTTTTTTAAATCATCAAGGCTGCTCTCAAGCTTATATTCTATCTGCTTCTGGCTGGTTATATCCTTAAGAAATACTACTACCGAACAATCCTGATGGCGGCCTTCTATTACCGCACAGCTGGCATGTATCTGCTTTTTTTGCTGTTTAAGATTATCAATAGTTAAATTTAGATCCACCCGGGTTTTCCCCCTGCCCAGTTTTTTTAGCAGCAATCTGAATTTTGAACACAGGCCGTCATTTATAAGCTTATGCCTGTTATCTCTTAAATCTGTACTGGAATTCGCCCCCAGGAGCTTTAAGACTGCCGGATTTATGTTTTTTGCTTCAACTTTTAACAGCCTGTCTCTTAAATCCTGTATGGTGGATTTTTTCCCATCTGTGTTTTGGGGCAGTATATCATCATATTCAAACTCTATTAAAGCCTCTGGTAAAAAATCTATTATTTTAGAATACAATGTATTAATATATTATATAATAAGTATTTACCAATTATACAGAAAAGCTGCCCAAATGCAATTATTTATCCAGAATGCTCCTGGTATGGAAGTAAAGCAGACTGCTGCCTGAAGAATTTATAACCCGGATATCTAACTGTGAATCCTTGTACCCAAACCTTACCTTATGGGCATGGGTTACCTTGTCATCGATTATACGGTACTGCTTCCCGTCTTCATAATAGTAATAACAGTAGTTATCCTGCTTATATGCTGCCTCCTGGCTGGATATTAACTTCAGATCTTCTTCATTTATCCTATAATCGCCCTGATTCAGGCTTAAAAGGATGGAAGTAGTTAGATCTCCATCCACAGCAATCTTTTCTGAGGATGTTACCACGGCCAGATCAGGTCCAATATTCATATTCTTTGCAAATATCCCAGAGTAACAGGTACCCAAAAAAAGGTTGGTCTCTGTTCCCATATTTACAATGCCTGAAAGCTGACGGGAGCTGACACTAAAGCTTTCTCCGGATGAAGTAGAAAAAATAAGGGAATCCTTGGTGCCGTGGGTAACTATAAATAAATTAACCAGCTGGTATTCTGATGATATTATGGAATCAATAGCTGTTTCCAGCTGGTCCAAACTTTCAATATCTACCCAGACATTTCCATGTTTATGTCTCCGGCTGACTATCAACCGGTTAATCTGGTTCCTTAAATTTAAAGAAAGTTCTGAAATAACCAGGTCGTCTGACTCCCTGCTGAATTTGCTGTTCCGGTTGTTGTTAATCACGAACCATGGAATATTCAGCATATCCGAAATGTTTGCAAAATACAGTACCGAATCCAGGGGCAACTCAGCACTGCCCCCGATTATTATAGAAACCGGCTGCCTGAAAGAATGGACCACATAGTCCTGCCGGTAATTTTCTGGAATCTCTGCAATTATAGTGGAGAGCCTAATTATATCTTCAGCCACAGGCCGGTAGTCCATAATAGTCTGTAGCCCTGCAATGGTAGCAATCCGGTACAGGGCATACAGGGCCTGGCCCCCGGCATCCTGGTAAACATCATACAGCTGGCGGTCGCCCTGCTTAAATTGGTATAAAAAATCCTGGTAGTTATCCTCATCACCTGAACCGGGGCTGTATTTGGCCGGATTTACCGGCACCGAACCGGGCTGCCGGGGCCAGATGAAACCAGAGCCTGCCACAATAACCATTAACAAGGCTGTCGCAGCTATTATTAATCTTTTATTCATAAACCTATTTTATCTGCAAAAACAGAATTTATAAACCAACCTTTTTGTTGATTTTATTGTCAACTTAATCTTTCTATAATTCCTTATTTTGTGGTTTTTTATGGGGTAGTATTAAAAAAAATCTATAAATAACTGGTATGAAATACTCTAATAAACATTTTGGCCAGGCTTTACATGAACAGATAAAGTCTAAAAATATTAAGCTCAGAAGCCTGGCAAATAAAACCAACCTAAATTACAGTTATTTCAGCAAACTTACCAGGAAAAGCAAGCCCCCGCCGGTAGAAACCATGGAAATCATAGCTTCCGGCCTGGACATAGCTCCAGATTATTTTCTGGAGTACCGCCTTCATAAGCTCAACCAGCTGCTGACCAGCTACCCTTCCATTACCGATCAGGTGATATCTTATGCCCACCGGTTGGCCTCCAAAGAAGATTTAAAAATTGCCGAAGAGGATAAAAAGTTCACAAAAAAGGAAAAATAATATATTTTTATCCCATGAAGATAAAAACTATATCCCATAAACTAAACAGTATGCTTAAATCCTGCAGGCTTTGCCCCCATAAATGCAGGGTTAACAGAATAGAAGGCCAGACCGGATTCTGCGGAGCGACCCATATGCCGGTGGTTTCCGCTGCAATGCCCCATCACGGAGAAGAGCCTCCCCTTTCAGGAAACAGGGGCTCGGGCACTATTTTTTTCTCCTACTGCAATATGGCCTGTCTCTATTGCCAGAATTATCAGATAAGCCAGCAGCATCAGGGAGAGAAGGCAACCATTGTTGAACTGGCAGATATGATGCTTAATTTACAGCATAGGGGATGTCACAATATAAATCTGGTATCTCCCACCATCTGGATTGCACAAATTGTAGAAGCTTTAACCCTGGCCAAGGAGAAAGGTTTAAATCTACCTGTCGTTTATAATACTGGAGGTTATGAAAATCCTGAAATCATAGGCATGCTGGATGGCATCATAGACATTTACATGCCTGACATGCGTTACAGCAATGATGATTATGCCTATCGGTATTCTAAAATTAAAAATTATTCACAATACAATCGCCAATCGGTAATTAACATGTACAAACAGGCAGGAGAACTGCAGTTAAACCAACAGGGTGTCGCTGTTAGAGGCCTGCTTATAAGGCTGCTGGTTCTGCCTGATGACCTGGCGGGAGTAAAACAGACCCTTGAATTCATAAAAAAAGAACTCTCCAACAAAGTGGCTTTAAGCATAATGGCCCAGTATCACCCAACCTTTAAAGCCTGCGGATATCCTGAAATAAACCGCCCGGTAACCGCTAAAGAATATAACCAGGTAGTTAATTATGCACAGCAGCTGGGTTTTGAATTAGGTTATGTGCAGGATTACCGCCGCCTTCCGGGAGAAGATGATCCCTTCCTGCCCGATTTTAATCAGAAAGATGTGTTTGGTCCCGGCAACAAAGGTTAACTACCGGTTTCTCTTCCACTGTAGTATACTGCCGTAATCCATGGTATTTAACACCTCTTCCCTGCTAAGACCGGCCCTTCTGGCTATATCCACTCCCAGCCTTATATTATCCAGGTTGTGAGGACGGTGGGAATCGGTATTTATAACCAGTTTAACTCCTGCATCCCTGGCCTTGCCCGCATTATATTCATCCAAATCCAGCCTTAAAAAATAGGAGTTAATCTCCAGGGCTTTGTTATACTTTGCCGCCTGCTGGATAATCTGATCCATATCTAGAGAATAAGGGGCCCTGCTGCCAAATACCACCCCTGTTGGGTGCCCCAGAAAATCAATATAAGGATTGGCCAGAGCAGCCACCGCTTTCCGGGTATTCTGGCTGCAGCCATATTTAAAGCTGGAGTGCATGGATGCTATAACTATATCCAAATTCTTTAGTATATTATCATCATAATCAAGCATCCCCTCATCTTTTATATCAACTTCCGCTCCTGACAGAATTCTTATATCCCCCATTCTTTGGTTCAGGCTTCTAACCCAGTCCAGTTTATCTTTGAGCCGGTGCTTATCCAGCCCATTTCCATAAATATTGGAATGTGAATGATCGGTTAAAGCCAGGTACTGGTAATTATGCTGTCTGATAGTATCCGCCAGATCCTGTTCACCTATCAGGCCGTCACTGAAGCTGGAATGAATATGCAGATCCCCTTTTATATCTTCCATTTCCACCAGCCGGGGCAGCTTATTCTGTCCGGCCATGCTGATTTCCTTCCTTCCTTCCCTGAGCTCACAAGGCACATATTGAAGTCCTGCCAGGCGGTATATGTCTGCTTCGCTTTCCAAATTACAGCTGTATATATCTATGCCCTTTTGCTCCAGGATTTTTAGTACTTCCCTGGTGTGAACCCGGTTTCCGGTAGTGGTAAAAAGGTCTACAATAAAACGGCTCCGGGTACATACTATTATTTCTATATCAGTATCCAGCCTGGACTCATAAACAAAACTGGCATTTAGACTACCTGTGTTCTGAGACTTTTTGGCTTTTAAATAATCTATTCCGGCCAGTTGTTCTAAAAATTCTATAGTCCGGTCCACCTTAAAATCACCTTGATTAAAATCTGTGGCTACCAGTATATCAATGTCTCCCAGAATAGGTTTCTTTCTCCGGGCAGAGCCAGTTACCTCTATATTGGTCACATGGCCCAGAGACTTAATTTGCTTTATTAACTCCGGTATAAAGTTTTCTACGTATCCCCGGGGTATTTTCCCCTGCATCTGCTGGTAAAAATCAATAGTCCTGCTCAGTCTTTCCACCATTATACTGTCCAGTATGCTTTCTCCCTCTGGTTCAGTTAACCTGGATACCATCCGGGGATTTTGCAGGCTGTTTTTTAAGCTTTCCAGATTATCTGCTGAAAGCATGTGGTAAACCTTCATCATCCTTGCAGACCCCAGGCCGCTCATACGGATAAACTTAATAAGCTGCTCAGAATATTTTTGGGTCAGCTGCTCATAGATTTCTATGGTACCGGTTTTAAAAAACTCCTGTATATAACCATAAACCTCCCCACTTATTCCCGGAAGGGATAACAGTAAATTATCCTGATAAGCCCGATTTATGTCACCAGGATAATCCCTTATGGTCCTGGACGCCCTCATTATAGGGAATACAATATCTTTTTCCCGGGGCCCCAGTTTATACAGCTCCGCTATATAAGTTAATATATTTGCCAGCTTCAAATTAAGCATTTTCTATAAAACCTCAGGTTATGATAGTATAAGATTTGATATTATACACAAAAAAATAAGGCTCTATTTAAAAGTATTGTTGAAATACGAACATACGTTTGATAACATAGTTCTAAATTAAGTATGTTCGAAAGGAAAAGAATGGTAAAAGATACAAAAAAGAAACTCTACCAACTACTGCTGAGTCTCTCAGAGGA
>JAIOXO010000032.1 GCA_022396035.1 Actinomycetes bacterium
ATATTATAACATCTTTTTAATTTAAATGGTTTAGTTTTTGCCTGTGAAATTATAAAATGTATCTTAATTATATTAGTGTCTGGAGATTGATTATGCGAAAGCTTAATTGCCTTATGTGGTTATTATTTCCACTTCTTATAATATTTACTCTTGCCGGTTGCCGGCCGGCAGAGGCGGTTATGGAAGAAAATCAGACAGAGGTTGAGGCTGCCCAGCCGGAACCGGAGGCTGAAGAGCCAGCAGTAGAAGAGCCGGAACCGGTTAATATCAAAGTAGACAGTTTAATCTCTTCCAGCCTGAAGGCGGTTCTAACCCAGGCAGCTAGGCAGGCATTTGACAGTTTTGAAATGGTTGACGGTCAGTCCGGCTATGACCTGGCAGTAACCCTGGGCCCGGACAGCAGCATTGATTCCATATCCATAGTAATGGTACCGGTAGTAGATTTTTTTACGGTAACCGACGAAATAAGTTTTGACCAGATTAAGGGATTCTGGGAGCAGGGAAGTTCACCGGAAATGGAACTGGTTATCACCGAACAGAATCTAGAGCTTATGGAAACAGTTATGGGTCCGGTTCAGTCCGACCAGGTGACTGTAGCAGAAGGAGACTTAAGCCAGGCATTAATGGAAGGGAACCGTTTTTCCATAGTTCCATTTGAAGATCTACGTACAGAGTACAAAGTATTAGAAGTAGATGGGGTATCGGTTCTGGATAAAGATGCCAGCATGCAGGATTATCCTTTGTGCTTTGGTTTAAATCTGGAGGGAGATGAGCAGTACATTGGCCAACTTTCTAAAGTTCTGCAAACCTTTGAGCTAACCAACCGGCAGACAGAAAATATGATTACCATAAATATGACCGGGGTGACTGCTCTGGTAAGAGGGACCGCCAACCGCATGGAACAGAATGGCATTCTTTATCCTGCAGAAGAAATCAGGGATACACTAATAGAGGCAGACATCACCCATATAAGTAATGAAATACCATTCGTGGAAGGCTGCACCGGAGCCAGTGACAGTAGCCTGGTTTTCTGCAGCAGGCCGGAATATTTTGAGCTGCTGCAGCATGTGGGAACAGATATAGTTGAACTTACCGGAAACCATATGAACGACTATGGCCATCAGTGGATGGACTATACACTGGATATCTATGATGAGGCAGGCCTTCCCTATTTTGGTGGTGGCAGAGAACTTGAGGATTCATACCAGCCAGTTTTATTTGAGATAGGCGGCAATAAAATCGCTTTTCTGGGATGTAACTTCTGGGGACCTGCCTATGATTGGGCAACCAAAGATTCACCTGGTTCCACTCCCCCCAATTATGAGGATCTGGAAGAGATTGTATCCCAACTGGAAAGCCAGGGCTATAACGTTGTTTTCACCTTCCAGTATGTAGAGACCTATAACTACTACCCTACCCAGCAGCAGGTAATAGATTTTGGCAGGATGATTGATGCTGGAGCCAGCATAGTTAGCGGAAGCCAGTCCCATCACCCTATGGGGGTGGAGTTTAAACCGGAGGGCTTTATAAATTACGGGCTGGGAAACCTGTTTTTTGACCAGATGAGAAGCCTGGGGATGAGGCAGGGAATAATTGCCAGGCACATATTCTATGAAAACCGCCATATCAGCACTGAATTAATCACCACCATGCTGGAAGATTACAGCCAGCCCAGACTTACCACTCCCGAAGAAAGAGAGGAGCTTCTGCAGGCAATTTTTGAAGGAAGCATTAAGCAGTAATAAATGTACAGGGTATGGAGGGGTATAAATATTTTTAGTTGGATTTATGGATAATTATTCCCTGAAGTTAGAGCACCTGTATTATGTCCTGTGGAGAAAATGATGGTTGAGCAGTAGAACTTTTTACCAACTTGATAGAATCTATTTATGGTTAAAAGAAAGCCTAACAGCCCAGAGCCCCAGAGTATTGCTGTGGTTACCGACAGTGCTTCCGATATCCCTGAAGGTCAGATAAAAGAATACTCTATAACGGTCATACCTTTTTATATACACTATAAGCAGAAGGAGTTCAGAGACGGCATAGATATAACTTCCAGTCAGGTTTATACCCTGCAAAAAGAACAGAAGGCTATCTTTAAGTCCTCTGCGCCATCCCCCCGGGATTTCCACCAGGCTTATTTGAGCCTGCTTAAACAATATGACTTTATCATATCCATCCATATAAGCTCCAGGCTTTCCGGTTTAATTAATTCTGCTTACCTAGCCCGTGATCTGCTGGGAGCGGATAAGAGAATTATCATTTATGATTCCCTGGCTGCAACCATGGGTTGCGGATTGATGGCCCTGGCTGCTGCCAGGGCAGCCAGACAGGGATACCGGCTGGACCAGATTTTGGATGTGCTTGATTACCTGAAAGCCAATATAAAACTCTATGGCACTATTGGTACCCTTAAGTATCTGAGCCTGAGTGGGAGGGTTCCCGCTTTAGCCAGCAGTATTTCTTCTCTACTGGGCATTAAACCCATGCTGGGCATCAGGGACGGAACTGTAGGCATGGTTGGCATCTCTTTTTTTAGAAAGAGATCCATAAATGTGATACTAAGAAAGGTAACCAGGCATTTTAAAAAAGAAAGATGGGTAATAGTGTCCATAATACATTCCCTGTGCCTGCCGGAAGCAGAACTGGTTAAAGACAAGTTGGGCTCAAGGCTTAACTGTGTGCAGATAATTCTAACCGAGTGCACCCCGGTAATAGGGGCCCATACCGGGCCCGGTTTGATAGGGGTAATAATAAGCAGTTTGGATTACCGGCTTTATAGGCTATTCAGCCGCTAGGCTGGCTTCACTGAATACATTGGCGCTGAAAATGTAGATACAGCAATCCTCCTGCCGGTAACAGTCGGAGGGAAGGCCTGCCTTGTAACAGGTCTGCTCCAGAAACTTCTCCCTATCCCATCCGTATTCTGTGGCCACTTGGGGAAGCAGCAATCCCTGGTAGGGGCCCTTATGTATCAATAATCCATGTTTCCCTACTTCAATCCTGGAAATATCGTCAATTTCTTCCAGAGGAGATAATACTGATATCTCAATATCAATGTCTTTTAGTTCCGCCGGGGATACGGCAGGAAACCGGGGGTCGTGTAAAGCTGCTTCTACAGCCATCCTGCTTACTGTCTTGCGCAGGGGAGAGGTAGCAGTTATATTGCCTATGCATCCTCTTAAGCTGCCCTGCTGGTTCAGGGTAACAAATGCCCCATATTCCTGGTTAAGTGCATCGCTGCTTACATCCGGTATGGTGGGCTCTCTTCCGTAAACAGCATTTAGGATGGACTGCTTGGCTATTTGAATTAATAATTTTTTTTCGTCCTGGCTTAAGTTTAAAATGTCCATATCCGACTCCTGATCTAATGATTAATAAAATACTGCAGACAGGTATCCTACTACAGCGCTTTTATCTCCGGTTACATCTCCTGAATTCTGGCAGGTTATTACCTTAACTTTGCTGGCTCCAAGGTTTCTGGCAGTCATCATTGCGGTTATGGCCGGCCCTCCCCCGCACATTTCTATGTCCTGGCTGTAGAACTTTTCGGCCAGGCCTTCGGTGTCAAAATTGGCCACCAGTTTTTTCACCTGGTTATCCAGAGAGACAGCTTCCCGGTAAGAATGATAGTGGGAGAGGTCTGTGCTGGCTACTATTAAAATGTTTTTACCTTTAAACACCCCGCTTATGGCCCGTGCCAGTTCCTGTACCAGTGACGGGTCCTGGTTACCTATAACCATGGGAATTATTTTGGTGTTACCTAAAACTACCTGCAGAAAAGGCAGCTGTACTTCCAGGCTATGCTCCTGGTTATGGCCCCGGGCAGAAGGTTTTATAAAGCTGCTCTCTTTATAAAGCAGCTCGGCACTCTTGTGGTCAATGTCAAGTTTGCCCAGAGGAGTGGCATAAGCGGTGCCGGGATATACGGATATGTGGTTGAAGTATTCAGAGTGGGAAGGCGCTATTACCACAATCAGGTCATATTGCTGGTCCTGTACCTGCCGGTAGGCATCAGCTGCCACCTGGCCTGAATATATATACCCGGCATGGGGAGCTATAATGGCCTTTATGCCTGGCAGTTGATAGTATTCTGACTGGTCTAAAAATTCTTTGATTTGTAATTTAAGACTGTCCGGATCTGCTGGATAGAAACCCCCGGCAGCAACCGGCTGCCTTGTATCTGTTTCAAACATGTTCATCACCCCTATTTTTTAATAAGCAACCATATTATTATGTTAAGTATAATGGTAAGCACTATGCTTAAAATAATGCTGGTGGTTATAGGAATATGCAGATTGAAGCCCTCTCTTTTAATATGTATATCCCCCGGCATATTGCCCAGAAAGGGCATCCTGGGAAGAAGAAGCATAAGGGCTCCCAGAATAGCTATTCCAATACCTACCATTATTAATATTTTTCCCAGCGCAGACCAATTCATACCTCTATTATATTTAAATTTGTTATTTTTTTAAAATCATTAACACTGTACAGATAATAGGATAGAATTAAATATATTTTAAACTTAATTTTAGGATAGTTATGCAACATATATTAGGCGTGGATGGAGGCGGCACTAAAACTACTGCCAGGATTGCTGATACCGATGGAAATACTTTGGCCCAGGGTGTATCCGGGGCCAGCAATTACCATAGTGTAGGAATCCCCAAAGCTATTGAAAACCTGAACCAGGCCATATCTGAAGCTCTTTCAGATTGGGATAATGATCAAGTAAATTTTGTCAGTTCCTGTTTTGGTTTTGCTGGTTTTAATTCAGAATCAGACCGGGTTAGTTACCAGAAGATAGTTTTTAATTCCATGCTTGAAAATAAGCTGAATCCGGATAAAGCACTGATATATAATGACACCATGGTTGGCCTGGCAGCCGGCAGTGACTGCCCTAATAAAATAATCCTTATAGCCGGTACCGGTTCCAACTGTTATGGTATGAACCAGCAGGGCAGAGATGCCAAGGCCAATGGCTGGGATTACATACTTGCCGATGAGGGGAGCGGTTACAGTATGGGCCTTAATGCTTTAAGGGCTATCATGAGGGCCTATGACGGTAGAGGCCAGGCTACCCAGCTGACTGATATTATACTTAAGTACCTTAATATAGATAGCATTGACGACCTCATAAAATGGACCTACCAGAAACCTTTTTCCAAGGACCGGATTGGGGATCTCTCCAAACCGGTTTGTGATGCGGCGGATAATGGGGACAAGGTAAGCCAGGTTATACTGGCAGAGGAAGCCAGGGAAGCTGTAATAAGCGTGTCGGCAGTGGTAGAGAAACTGGGATTGGAAAATAAAGAATTTGATCTGGTTATGGTGGGCGGTAATTTCAAGTGTGTGAAGTATTTCAGGAAACGCCTTACCAGGGATTTGAAGTCTAAGTACCAAGGGATTAAATTTTTGCCCCTTACCCGGGAGCCGGTTCACGGGGCAGTAAAATTGGCTATTGAAAACTTATGATTATAGTATAGAATGGTTATGTTCTGCCTGTTGATATCTGAGATGTATCTTGACATAATTAGGGTAGATTTGGATAATGGTTGGGCAAGTAGATTGCCGGTGTAGCTCAATTGGCAGAGCAGCTGATTTGTAATCAGCAGGTTGTCCGTTCAAGTCGGATCGCCGGCTCCATTAATGGAGGAGTGCCCGAGTGGCCAAAGGGAGCAGACTGTAAATCTGCCGGCGTATGCCTTCAGAGGTTCAAATCCTCTCTCCTCCACCATATAAGCCCGTGTAGCTCAGATGGTAGAGCATTTCCTCGGTAAGGAAAAGGTCATCGGTTCAAGTCCGATCGCGGGCTCCAGTCCGGTATAAATACTTTTCCCACCAGCAGAACAATGTAACTATCTTATTTCTTCAAGTTTTAAAACCGGCAGGCTAATTGGATGTAAAGAATTCTTCAAATCCACCAGATTATTTATTAAGATAGAGCGAAACCATTAGTATTTAGATGGTATTTAACCTGTGTAATAGATATATAGCAGCTGGTATTTAAGCAAAACACATAAGAAAGGACAGGAGTGATTTCTGTAAAACAAATACTGTATCTGGCGGTGGCTTTACCCCTAGTCTGTATCATAGTTTTTTCTTTTCCAGGTTTTCTGGTGGCTGACACCAATCTATTGGTAAATGGTGATTTCGGCCAGGATGAAGATCTCAGTATCCCCAGAGAGGGATGGTATAAAAGTAGAGACAACAGCGACAATGCAGTTATAGAGAACGGCGTGGCCAGGGTAGATAGCAGTGATATAAACATTGAGGTGGATATCGCCCAGGTTGTAGAAACCAGCAGCCTGGACCTGACTCTTACCTTTGATGTAATTAGAAAGATAGATGGTAATATCAGGGTACAATATATATTATCTGAAGACGGCTATATTACTTACATGGGGAAAAACATTTTGGATCGGCAGATTCGGGACAATACTTTACTGAGCTGGGAGCCTGGTACAGGGATAACCATATAAATCTTATGGAGCTTTGGGAACAGGATCCAAAAGGAGGCCGGGTACCCAGGTGTGACAAAATCAAAATAGTAATAGAGTTGGAAGGTGCAGGGGCGGTCTGGTTTGACAATGTGTCCCTTAAGGATAATACACCACCCCCGCCCCTCAACTGATGAGGAATGGGTGCAAAAGGACCTGAAAATTTCTCAGTTAATAAAGCATTACGGATCAACTAAAGAGGGCTTTGTAAAGTTTCTCTATGACAATATTTTAAACCGGGAAGGAGACAGGGAAGGCCTTTCCTGCTGGCTAAAACAGCTGGAAAGTGGAAACTTTAGCACCAGCCGGACAGTGGCCCATTTTATATTCTCGTCCGAAAACCAGAACCTGATAGAGGATATGGGCAATGAAGAATTCATTAATTATCTGTATACTTCAATATTGGCCAGGACCCCTGACAGCGAGGGTTACAGAAACTGGCTGCAACATATTAGCCAGGGGATGTCCAAACGGGAGATTCTGGAGGCCTTTTTAGACAGCCGGGAATGGATTGATATATGTGATAGGTTTGGGGTAAGACCTTAAGGAATTTTTAAACGCTTCCATTATACACTTCTCTTCATAAACAATTAGGATACAATCCTTCTCTTATTCAGGAATGCTCTCTGGCATCTCTGACAATAAAAATGATATTTGACAAATACGTGTTATTAATAATATATTATACGTGTAATATAATTAATTATAAGTATTATGGAGAATAAAATGGCAACCAAGCTGACACTTACCATGGATAAGGAAATAATAGAGGCGGCTAAAGAGTATGCTAAAAAAAATAATATAAGTCTTTCCGGAATAGTGGAACTTTATTTTAAGGCCTTATCTTCTGGCACCCAAGATTTCAACCCAGGGCCCATAACCAGAGAACTATCCGGGATAGCACGAATCACCACCAAGAAATCTGATAAACAGCTTTTAAAAGAGGCCCTGAACAAGAGGTTTCTATGATAAAAGAAATATTTCTGGATACAGACGTAATTCTTGATGTGGCCTTTAAAAGAGAACCCCACTTTGTATATTCGCAGACATTAATGTCTCTGGTAGAGAGGAATATTTTTTCAGGTTTTACCTCCTCTCTAATAATAGCCAATTGTTATTATATTATAAGCAGCAATAAGGATGATGCAATTGCCTTAAAGACAATATTAAAATTAAGGTCTATTCTCAAAATACTGCCATTCACAGACAGGGAGATAGGAGAGTCGTTAAGCTCGGATATAAAAGATTTTGAAGACGGCATACAATATTTCATTTGCATTAATAACCATATAGGAAACCTGGTAACCAGGAATATTGCCGATTACAAAAATTTAGATATCAACGTGTTGACTCCGAAGGATTTTTTAAATCTAGAGGAGGTAAGTAGGATAATCGAGGGAAAAGGTAACAATAAAAGAAATCCATAATTTCTTATTACTCTTCATTTTAATTTGAGAAAAAATAGTAGAAGACATCACCGACAGCATCTATGTTGGTTGGTTTTTAATCTGTGGGCTGGCACCTTTATACGATAGGGATCGAGGGCTTCAGTATTAAGGATAATTCACCGCCGCCTGCCACTCCCCGACCCTTAACTGATGAGGAATGGGTACAAAGGGACCTAAACATTTCTCAGTTAAGGCAACATTACGGGTCAACCAATGAGGGTTTTGTAAAGTTTCTCTATGACAATATTCTTAATAGGGTGTGGGACAGGGAAGGCCTTTCCTACTGGCTAAAACAGCTGGAAAGCGGAAACTTTAGTGCCAGCCGGACAGCAGCTCATTTTATATTCTCGTCCGAAAACCAGAACCTGATAGAGAATATGGGCAATGAAGAATTCATTAATTATCTATATGATTTAATTCTTGCCAGGACACCGGACCGCGAAGGCTATGAACAATGGCTACTACATATGGACCAGGGGATGTCTAAACGGGAGATTCTAGATGCCTTTCTGGACAGCCGGGAATGGATTGATATATGTAATAGGTTTGGGGTAAATCCTTAAAATATATTAAAATATTCTGATACAATTTAAAGGTCAGGCTTTTTAAAAAATTATTGCCTGCTGCAAGTCAGCATACCTTATCCTGGGATATGCTCTGATGGTAAAGGTCTTTTTTAATTTTTTCACACTCTTCTATAAAAATAGACGGTTTGGGCTTGATGGTAGATATACCCCTTTTTTCGTATTCCTGCAGTCTGACTGCATTTTCAAATAATGCATTGCAGTACTGGAGCCGGCTGGCAAAATCATTACTTTTTTCCAGTTTATTAAGGGAGTCATTCATTATACGGGCACAGCTACCAATAATATTATCTACGATGGGCATGCAACTATCGCATAAGCCTTCCGGGCTTAATTTCAAAAAAAGGCTAAAATGACCACAGTTTTTACAGCGCGGCAAATGATCTCCTAAAGAAAAGTAACAGACTTTCTAATTATAATAGAAGTAAGAGCGATTTTAAAGATAAAAGCCGGAAAAATAAAAATTTTTTTATAGCCTTAATTACCCCAGGGCATCCAATTAGTATTGGCAGCAATTTTATAATATAATCAATAATCCTATCGGAGCTGGATAAAAGTATGAAAAAAGAAGAAGTAGTTAAACTTTTTGACCAAATATATTTTAATTATGACCGGGCCAATACCCTGTTAAGTCTGGGTATAGACCGCTACTGGCGCCATAAGATGGTCAGCAATATAGATAAAGGCAGCTTTAGGGTACTGGATGCCTGCTGTGGCACCGGCAGCTCCAGCTACAGCATCTATAAGGCCAGCGGGCAGGAAGCTACCGTATATGGCATAGATTTTTCCAAGAAGATGCTGGAGGTAGCAAAAAAAAGATATAACCATTATTCCCCTCATCTTAAATTCATTTTTTCTGACGCGGCCAGCACCAATTTTGAGGATAATTTTTTTGATACTGTAGCCATAGCCTACGGAATCAGGAATATAACCGAGAGGGAAAAAGCATTGACCGAGTTCTACCGGGTGACCAAACATGGAGGCAGACTGATCTGTTTAGAATTTGGTTATCCCCGTTGCAGGCTGGTGAAATGGGTTTACAGCTTTTACCTAAATCTGGTACTGGTAAATATAGGGGGGCTGCTTGGCAGAAACAGGCCTGCCTATGCTTACCTGGTAAAATCCATAAAAGAATTTCCGGCAGTTACAAGGTTCAAAGAAATGATTAAATCAACAGGTTACCACAGGGTGGAAGTTACCGCCTTAACTTTTGGTATCTGTAATATATATGTAGCCTACAAGGACTAAATCACTTTTTGCAGAACCAGGCCCAGAGCAATCAGGGCCGAGGTTATCAGGGTAAGCAGTATGGTGTTTGCCTGTGCTGGCAGTATTTTTTTGGGGTCAGAATGATATCTGTACCCAATGTACGCGCCCCATATTGCCAGCGGAAGACCTAAAAAGGTAAGGAGCAGGAAGGCACTTAAAGGGGTAGCCACGGTGGCAATTATTATGAAGATATAGACTGCAGCTACTAAAATCAGGTAAACATACCTTGCTTTTTTTCTTCCCAGTATTACCACCAGTTGATTTTTGCCTGCCTGTTTGTCTGCTTTATAGTCAGGAAACTCATTTATAAGCAGAATGTTGGCGGTAAGTATCCCTATCGGTAAAGATATAAGTACTGCTTCCAGGCTGATACGGGAGGTGTGAAGATAATAGGTTCCTATTACCGATACTGGACCTACCAGTAAAAATACAATCACCTCTCCCCAGCCCCGGTACACCAGTTTGAAAGGATTGGCAGAATACAAAAAACCCAGGATGATACCGGCCAGGCCGAACCACAGCAGGGATATATTTACCACAATCGATACCACCATACCCAGGATGGCTGCTATTCCAAAAGAAGCAATGCTGGCAGCCAGCAGTTGTGAAGGCTGTAGCAGCTTATCCTGGATGACTCTGCTACCCCCGGAAAAAGGGGTGTATAACTGATTTATGTCATCGGCCTTATTTTTATGATCGTAGTAATCATTGATTAGATTAATACCGCAATTGGTCCCGGCTATTATAATTATGGACAGGACAAGAAATAGCCAGCTAAAGCTGTTGTCTTTAAAAGCCAGAGCCGAGCCTACCACTGCAGACATGGCTGTTGCAGAAAAAAAAGGAGCTCTTATTGCTTTTAGCCAAAGAAGAATTTTTTCTTTCATAACTAAGCTAATATTTTATCTGCAAAAAGATAAAAATAAAAGCCTGACTTATAACCGTCTGCATAATTTAATTTATCTTCCCAGGTTTACTCCAAAAAATATAATGGCTGCTATCAGTACCAGAACGATTATGCCAATTATAATCCAGATAAAGAAACGCGATTTTCCATAATCCAGATCTATTTCTCTGGGATAAGATTCAACCGGCTGTCTATCTTTAGGAATGTCTTTAATTTTTGCCTCACAGTGCGGGCAGGTATCTATATCCGGCTTAATAGGCTTGGAGCAAACAGGGCAGTAAATTTCTTCTTGTTTTTCCATATTCATCCCCTGTATTATTCTACTCTAATTCTACCCTTATTAAAATAAACAGATAAATATTGCAACTAAAATTCCTATATAGCTATTTTTTTAACAGCAAGGATATAATTAATATTTATTTAGTATCAGTTTGTGGTAGAATAGCTTTTCCCTGCTGGCAGTTAACCATTAATGCTATAACCATTAATGCTATATTGACAGTATAATATAACTTTTATAGAATTTATCTTTGCTTTAAAAAAAGAAAATAATTATTATAATGCATTATATGATTGGGTAAGGTTTTAGTGGCGGTGTAGCTCAGGGGTCAGAGCACACGGTTCATACCCGTGGGGTCATTGGTTCAAATCCAATCACCGCTACCATTATTAGTTTAATCCCATAAAAGAAAGGATTTATAAAAATGGCTAAACAAAAATTTGAAAGAACAAAACCACACATAAATATTGGTACTATAGGGCACGTGGACCACGGCAAGACTACTCTAACTGCCGCTATTACCCTGTGCCTGAA
>JAIOXO010000033.1 GCA_022396035.1 Actinomycetes bacterium
GCATCTACTGGCGGGGATATCTTTTTCTTGTTAAGGGACCTGGAAAGTATTATCTGGCCCTCGGTAATATAACCGGTAAGGTCAGGTATGGGATGGGTTTTATCATCTTCAGGCATGGTCAGTATGGGTATTAAGGTTATAGAGCCGTTCTTGCTTTTTATCTTTCCTGCGCGCTCATAAATGGTGGAAAGATCGGTATAAAGGTATCCCGGATAACCACGCCTGCCCGGTATCTCCTTACGTGAAGCTGATACCTCTCTAAGGGCCTCACAGTAATTGGTCATATCGGTAAGTATTACCAGTACATGCATATCCTTTTCAAAAGCCAGGTATTCAGCACAGGTCAGGCCTACCTTGGGGGTAGCCAGCCTTTCAATGGCAGGGTCATCTGCCAGATTCAGTACCAGCACCGACCTGGACAGGGCCCCGGTCTTCTTGAAATCCTGTATAAAGAACTCTGATTCTTCAAAGGTTATTCCCATGGCTACAAATACTACTGCAAAAGACTCCTGTTTTCCCAGTACGGTTGCCTGCCTGGCAATCTGGGCTGCCATTTTGTTATGGGGAAGCCCGGAGCCTGAAAATATGGGCAGCTTCTGTCCCCTTACCAGGGTATTAAGCCCGTCAATGGCTGAAATACCGGTCTGTATAAATTCATCGGGATAATCCCTGGCGTAGGGATTAATGGGAGAGCCGTTTATGTCCAGCTTTTTCTCCGGTATAATTCGGTCGTTTTCAGTTTTGGGTTTGCCTAGTCCGGTGAATATCTTTCCCAGGATATCTGGGGAAAGATACATCTCAATACCTCTGCCCAGAAACCTGGTTCTGGTATTCTTGGAATCTATTCCTGTGGTTCCTTCAAAAACCTGAACCAGTGCTTTGTCGCGTTCTACTTCCAGTACCTGCCCGTTTCTGATAGTACCGTCAGCCAGCCTGGTTTGCGCCAGCTCTCCGTATTTAACTCCTTCTACTCCTTCTACCAGCATAAGCGGGCCGGAAACATTGGCAATCCCTTTATAATCTTTTTGCATATTTTACTCCCCTGTCAAAGATGAGATTTCACTGTCAATTTCTGTTATTACCTGATCGATTTTATCGGTTTCTTCTTCTTTTATATACCTCATTCTGGCAATCTTATCTAAAATTTTCATACTTTCAATATCATTTATATCTATTCCCCGCTGGATATAATCTTTGGCCTGATTATGGAAATAGTCTATGGTTTTAAGCATCTTGTACTGTTTATCTATAGAGGTCGAGGTATCAATATCATGGAAAGCATTCTGATGCAGAAAATCTTCCCTTAAGATTCTGGTTATAAGCAGGGTTAGCCTGTCTCCAGCGGACAGGGCATCTACGCCTACCAGCCTTACTACCTCTTCCAGCTCAGATTCTTCTTCCAGCAGCCTCATAGCTTCTGACTGGAGGTTTAAAAAGTCTTCTCCTACCTCTTGTTCTATATGTTCCTTTAAGTTGTCTACATAAAGAGAATAGGAGTTAAGCCAGGATATGGCAGGAAAATGCCTGGAATAGGCCAGTGATGCCTCCAGGGACCAGAACACCTTGACCACCCTCAAGGTAGCCTGTACTACCGGGTCAGAGAGGTCTCCTCCCGGAGGAGAAACTGCCCCGATAACTGAGAGTGTTCCCAGCCTGTCCTCATCATTGGACAGGCACCTTACTCTGCCTGCCCTTTCATAAAAAGAAGCAATCTTGGAGCCCAGGTAAGCAGGATATCCTTCTTCGCCGGGCATCTCTTCCAGCCTTCCCGATATCTCCCTTAAGGCTTCCGCCCACCTGGAGGTGGAGTCGGCCATGAGGGCTACCGAGTAACCCATATCCCTGAAGTATTCGGCTATGGTTATCCCGGTATATACCGATGCCTCTCTGGCTGCTACCGGCATATTGGAGGTATTGGCTATAAGTACGGTACGCTTCATCAGGGGTTCTCCGCTGGTGGGATCCTTCAGTTCGGGAAACTCCAGCAGAACATCGGTCATTTCATTGCCCCTCTCTCCGCAGCCTATGTATACAATTACATCAGCATGGGCCCATTTGGCCAGCTGGTGCTGTATTACTGTCTTACCGGAACCAAAAGGCCCGGGCACACAGGCTGTGCCTCCCTTGGCAATGGGGAAGAAGGTGTCTATTACCCTCTGGCCTGTATACAGTGGTTCTTCAGGAGCAAGCTTCTGGCAGAAAGGCCTGCCCTGTCTTACCGGCCATTTCTGCATCATGGTGACCTCTGTGGGCCCTTCTTTGGTTTCAATTACTGCTACCGTATCTTCTATGGTGTAGCTGCCTGCATTTATCTCTTTTACCTGGCCTTCAATTCCTACCGGTGCCATTATGTAATGTTTGATCAGGGGAGTTTCCTGTACATAACCCAAAAACTGCCCGTAACTTATCTTATCTCCCTCTTTGGCCAGGGGAGTAAATTCCCATTTCTTTTCCCGGTCTAGAGCCTTTACCTGCAGGCCCCTGCTTATAAAGTCTCCGGCCTTTTTATAGATAACATCCAGGGGCCTCTGGATACCGTCATAAATAGCTTGCATTACACCCGGTCCCAGCTCAACGGTCAGGGGCTCCCCGGTAAGGTATACCGGCTCTCCAACTCCGATTCCTCCTGTTTCTTCATATACCTGTATGGAGGCCAGGTCTCCTTTTAACTCGATGATCTCGCCCATGAGCCTTTTGTCAGATACATAAACCACATCATACATTTTGGAGCCGGACATGTTTTCCGCTACTACCAAAGGACCGGCCACTTTAACTATCCTGCCAATGTTTTTATTATCCATACACCTACTCCTATTTTTCAGGCATTACATCTATTCCTACCGCTTTGATGATAGCCTGTCTTAATCTTTGTATTGCATAATTATTTCTCTTGCCCAGCCCGGGTATAACCACAATGGAGGGCAAAAACTTATCCGAATATTCCTTTATGATCTCATCCAGCCTGGCGGCCATGGTCTCGGTTATAAAGATGACCCCATAGCCTTCCCTGGCCGCCTCTTTTATCTTGGGGGCTGCCTGGGTGTGGTCGGATACGGGAAATACATCCGCGCCGATGGCCTTGAATATAAGCATTATGTCATTTTCACCAATTGCTGCGATTTTGGTCTTCATCTAAAATCATTACCTCATGTCTTATCTGGTCTTTATCCATGTCAAAAAGGACACCGGAATAAATTAAATTAAGTGTCTTTACTTCTATCTTTTTCTTAAGGAAAAAATCAAATATCTTTTCCAGGTTGGATACGGTATATTTTACCGGGTCAAAAAACAGCCGGTAAAAAATATCTTCATTCTTTTCCGCTATAGAATAATCCTTATGTTCAAACAGCAGCTGGCCTCCCTTGGTAATCAGGGGGGCATAAAAGGTTTTTTCCAGCTGTTTGAACAAACCCTCAATACCTTCCTTTTTTGCCTGCTGGAAAAACTGTTTGCCAAGCAAACCTTCGTCTATAAGGATATGGTCTATTTCTGATTTATCACTGGTAAGCCAGTGGCGGTAAATATTTTTAATATTATACATATCAATGCTGTGCTCCAGGTAACGGTTAAGCATGAGGTTGTTCATCTGCCTTACCCTGGGAGCCAATTGCTGTAGATAATATTTTTCCAGAGCCAGTTCAGCTGCCCTGGGCTCTTCCTGCTGCAGCTGCCTTATCTTATCTATCATGGATTGCTCTAGTGTTCCTGCTTCGGTTCCTTTACCGGTCCTGGCTGCGGATATCAGCTGCTGGTAGGAACCGCCTATGTTTATAAACAGGTCCTCCATGCTGGTTCCGGTAGCCAGTGCTTTTAAGATGACCTTGTAGTTATGAATCTTCTCCCTTACCAGTAAAAGATCTATGGCAGCCATGTGCCTGGGCCTCAGGCGCAGAGACAGATAGGAAGCCATTTGTTCAAACTCCTGGGTTGCCACCCGGTCAAAAGCGATACCCTCTTCCAGCTGTTCAGCATACTTGGAATAATAGGTTTCCCGTAAAATCTTGGACAGCTCCACCACATTGGGGCTGGAAACAAGCCTTTTTAACTTGTTATCATCAATAAATTCTTTTTCCCTGGAAACAAGTTCGGCGCTGGCAAACAAATAATAGCTGTCATCTTTTAATTCAAAGTCTATGGCCTGCAATTAGCTCTCCTTGCTAAATAGAAAGTCCGCTATTTCCATTTTCAAATCCTCGGCTGCCGAATCAATAGTGCTCTGGGGGGATATGAGGTATTCGGCATTCCCGCTTATCAGCTTAAGCCCGTAATCAAAATCCGGTTCCTGTTCAGCCGGCTCCAGCTTGGCTGAAGGAGCCATATCTTTTAGGTCCTGTTTGCTTATGTTTTTTTCCTTGCTGCCTATAATATAGGAAGCCTGGCTTAAATTAAGGTGGTCCAGACTTTTTTTAATAAATCCCAGGTAGGTTTTTTTATCCGCTTCGGTCAGTTTCTGTTTGGCCCTGGAAATTATGCCGTCTACCAGCTCCAGCTTGGAAAGCAGCAGTTTCTGCTCCAGCCCGGATTTAGCCTTGAGCACTTCCAGGTCATAGGTCTGCTTGTATTTCTGTTCAGCTTCCTGCCCGGCCATCTCCAGGTGGCGCTGGTTGCTTTTTTCCGCCTCCGCTAGAACCTGGCTGGCCTTATCCTGGGCTTCTTTTAATATTTCCTGCTTTTTTTGTTCAGCATCCTCAAGTATCTTTTTGGATACATTGTTTATATCAGCCATTATGTTCCCCTATTAAAACTGGATTGAGTTTATTAAGAAGAAAGAAATCAGCAGTCCCAGTACCGCATAGGTTTCTACCATGGCTGCAAAGATAACCCCTTTCATGGCCTGGTCTACTCTTTTAGCTACCAGGTTAACTCCTGCTGCGCATACCTTACCCTGATGTATTCCTGACAGCAGGCCGGTAAAAGCAATAGGTAAGGCAGCAACAAAAAGCTGCCAGCCCTGGGAAACAGTAGAAACATCTGCAATATTGCCTATAATTAAAAATGCTGCCACGAAACCGTAAAATCCCTGGGTTCCGGGGAGCACTACTAGCAAAAACAGGCTTCCGAATTTAGAGGGATCTTCAGATAATACTCCTGTAGCTGCCTTGCCAGGATAACTTATGCCTACTGCCGATCCTATTCCTGCCAGGGTGGCGGCAATTGCTGCTCCTGCAAATGCCAGTACAGTGCCCATTGATAAGTCCATCATTTTGCCTCTCCTTATTTATCAACTATTGATATGTATTTATTGTTATTTTGTAAAATTTCTATTTGCCTTCCCCCGCCCCGGTAGAACTTGGGGAAAAACTCCACATATTGCAGCCTTAAAGTATGCACAAATCCACCCAATACATTTATTCCAATATTAAATGCATGGCCGAATATGAGGGCCACTATGGTTATGGCTATGCCCACCACTGGTATGGTGCCCAGCTGGAAAGCAATTTCGTTTATGGCTACGCCGATACCGGCGGTAACCAGGCCCAGGGCCATAAGCCTTATATAGGAGAGTGAATCCCCCAGATATGAGGTAAGGCCGTTAACTATGGTCAGGTTTAAAAATCCCATAAACAGCCTGAATCCCCAGCTTTTTTCATCCCGGGCTGAAAACAATATTATAATCAGGGCTGAAGGGATTATCAGCCATATCAGGTACCGTCCTATGGAAGAAGAAAACAGCGGCTGCTCTACCAGCTGCATGTCTACCGCCATCTGCATGGACAGCAGCAGTATCACCAGGGATACCACTATCAAAATCCAGGGGAGGGTATCAAAAAAGGCTGCGCCCCAGTCTTTTAATCTCAGGCTGTCAAAAAAGTTTATTAATAATCCGAACACTATCTGTATTACTCCTAATAACAGGGCCAGCCTGAAGAAATTCATGGCTCCGCTGGTAGAATTGACCGGATCTCCAAGCAGGGCCCAGTTAAGAGTAGTTTTGCCAAAGCCAAGATAAGAGGGCAGGTCGCCAAACCAGCCATTAAACAGTGTTCCTGCCAGAATGGTAAATAACCCCCCAAAAAATATAAGCATTAAAAACTTTCGAGCCTGTTTCATTTTAAAGGCAAATATCAGGGCCAGTGCTGCCAGAATTATTCCATATCCGGCATCAGTCAGGCATAGCCCGAAAAACAAGGCAAAGAATATGGCTACCAGGGGAGTGGGGTCAATCTCAAAATACCTGGGAACTCCATAAAGATTAATGATTACCTCAAAAGGCCTGAACAGGGCCTTGTTTTTAAGGGCTGTAGGTATTACCTCGCCTTCTGCCGGCTCAATTTCCATTACCCTGGTGGCACTGTATGGATACAATATATCATAAACCTTGCTCTGGTATTCCTTATCCACCCAGGCGGTGTAAAATGATACTGAATCGGTGGAAAATCCGAAGTTTATGGCATTTTCAATGTCCTGGTTGTTCTCCAGGTAATCCAGGTAAACTGTAAGGCGGGTTTCATATTCTTTCCTGAACTTTCTTATGGAAACTATAAGTTTTTGCTTACGCTCCTGGTGCATGGAAAGTGATTTGGAAAGTCTGTCTATATTTCTCTGTATGGTTCCCTGGTAACCGGAAAGCTCTGCTTCTTCAAAGCTTAAGTTGCTCAGATGGCTTTCTGCCTGTTTCTTGAAAGTATTATGGTAGGCTAGAATCAGGGTAGTTTCCTCTTTGCCGCATCCCAGATTCTGGGCGGATATATGGGATTTTTCCATGTCCTTTATCAGGGCATCCAGATCTCTTTCCCTGCATCTTATCCTTATCAGCCTTACCGTGTACTGCTCAAAGGCGCCAATACTCTCCAGGTCTCCAGAATAAGCGGACCACTGTTTCAGTGTATTTATCTGCTGGCCCATATTGGCAATTTCGGAATTTACAATGTTGAGCTCTTCTTCGGTGCTGTCAACATCCTGCATTACCTGTTCAAAGTTGACTTCGGACAGGATTTTTTCATATTCGATTCTGTTTAGAACCAGCTTGCCTGCTTTTTCTCCCGGTTTTTTCTTGCCCTTGTATCTATCCAGTATATCCAAGGTCTTTTTAACCTCGGATATGGGCTGGTCACTGATGCCGGTAAAGGTATCTGCCTGTTCCAGTTTTTCGGTATAGGGCTTCAGCTCCACCAGGGATGCATCCTGCAGCTGGTTTAAAACAGCTTCCTGTTCGGATTTATGCGAAACAATTAACAGCTTTTTAAGCCTTGCTACGCCCATTAACTAAAAACCCTTTTAATGATTAAGTCTATTGCTTTCTCTTGATTTTCTGAGGCAATTTTTTGGATCTGCGAAACCTGACCGTCAGAAGCTTTTTCCAGTTTCAAAATTTCGTTTCCGGCATCTTCTTTGGCTTTGGCTATCTGCTTTTGTATGAGGTCCTTGGACTGCTGCTCGGTCTGCTTCTGCATTTTTTTGCTGTCCTGATAAGCCTTTTCTACAATATCCGATGCCTTCTTTTTTGCTTCTGATATTATTTGGTCTGATTGCTCTTCAGATTCCTTGATTTGCCCTATGATATTATCTACTACTAACATTTTTTGGCTAATGCAATTTCTTTCAATTTAATAATATGGTAAATAATAACAATAAAATATCTTATGTTCAATAAAAAAATACAACTTGTGTTCCAGGTTTGATTTAGCTTATAAACTTTCTCTATAAAGGGTATAGTTTTTACGGTTATTGCAGGTTCTTTTATCAGTCATATCTATAATTATAACATCACTGTTAATGCTGTTTAAAAAGCAAGTAAAAGTGTAGGGCTATGGTAGATATAACTCTGCCTTTCGGTTAGGATATTTGATGTTCCAAATTGCCATTTTTTAAATTAGGGCAGCCCCAAATAATATGCGCAGTAATATTTAACTTTTTTTATCCAGAGACAACTTGCGGTTAAGGGTCCAGTACTTCCAGTAGGGGATTATTTCAATTTGATATTGGTTTTTGGAGAAAAGTTCATGGGTATCTTCAGAGATTACAAAACCTTGTTTAAGATCATATTTTTTTAAAAATTTTAGCATGGGGTTCAATGCTTTAAGTTTAATTTTATTTCTTATCTTTATTTCTACCGGCACCGGTTTATTATCAGATTCCAGTATCACATCTATCTCTTCCTTCTGCGGATTTCTGTAAAAGAACCTGGCCTTTAGGTAATTTATGAAATACTGTTCCATTAACCAACCGCGGTTTACATCGGGAGCAAGAGAGGTAGTAAATGCTGGATTGGATAAATATATCTTCTTTAACTTCTTTTCACTGGTCAAAAAATTTGGGGAAAAATTATATGCCTTTTGCACCAATAAACCGTATTCCAAGTAACTAATATAATTAGAAAGGGTACGCTGGTCAATCTTCAGATCGCTAGCCATGTGCCTATAATCAAGTAAAAACCCTGGATGATTGGCTATAATTTTTAACAGGGTAAACAGCAAAGAAGGCCTGTCCAGCCTGTAGATTACTGGAAGATCTGTAAATACCACTCTTTCCAGAAGAGTTTCTTTAAAATATTTGTCCAGTTTATCCTGGTCTAAATTAAAAGTTTCTATAAACCCCCCGGTTTTAAGATAATAACTGAATTGCCTCTTTATCTGTACGGCAAATATATCTTCCCGGTCTTTATCAATTTCTACATCCATAAATTTAAGGTATTGGTCAAAATCCAAAACCTCTATTTTAAAATCAAAGAACCTACCAGCCAGGCTTTCTCTGGTTTTCTTCATCAGGTTAATGGATGCAGATTCGGACAAAAATATTTTCATCCGGGGATACATATCGTACAGGATTTTAATTTTTGAACCCCAGTTATTAAGTTTTTGGATTTCATCCAGAAAGATATAAGTCTTAATTTCATTTAAGTTATTTTTTAGGATATCGGCTTCATATTTTTTTAGGATTTCTTCAATGGATGAGCTCTGCTCATCAAAGGAAAAGTATAATATCCTGTAGGGGTCTACGTCTTGCCCTAAAAGTTTATCTATAAGCAGAAACAGGAGAGTGGTTTTGCCTACCCTTCTCAATCCTGACAGCAGGATTATCTGCCTGGTATCTATATAATCATAAATCTGATCAAATACTTCCCGGGGCTTCCCTTTTAGGGCAGCATCAACCTCTTTCTGTTGCCACCAGGGATTAAAAGTATATAAATTGAACATCAGTTACATTCCAATGTCATTGTTTTTTAATTTCAATAACATTATAATGTCATTGTTTTTTAATTTCAATTAATATTTAATTAGTTCTTGCTGAATAATTCAGCTTTTTTAAAGCCTTTGGCCGGGTTAATATGCCTTGGGTCTTATTAATAAATTTTTCTAAATCCTACCTATCCTTTCTATCTTTTTACCCAAACTTACATATCAGTTCGGGATTTCCATATCT
>JAIOXO010000034.1 GCA_022396035.1 Actinomycetes bacterium
AGGAGGGAATGCGTTGATGATACTGTTAAACCTGTCGGCTGCTTTTTCAAGAAAGTACTACAACCTTATCCCTTACAGCCTGCTTAACCCCATTTACTGGATACTGCATTCCATTGCTGCCTATAAGGCCTTGTGGCAGGTCATATTCAGACCCTTCTACTGGGAAAAAACCAGTCATGGCATTTCCAGTTACCAGTTTGAATCAAAAAGCTAGTTGCATATAAGAATTTTTAGCTTTTTGTGATAGGATAATGCATAAAACAACAGTAATAATTAACCATGAAATTAAAACAAATACATGAACTTGCTGTACAGCTGGGAGCGGAAGCGGTACCAATAGGAGGCAAGAATTTTCCTGATTGCCAGGTCCTTAATCTGCCCCAGGCAGAGGTTAAAACCATCTATGCGGGTATAGATATAGGGGTGGGGGAGCTGTTGCTGATAGATAAGCTCAGAAGCTGTGGCCAGCGAATAGATGCGGTACTAAGCCATCATCCATTGGCTAAAGCAGCTTATCTTATGGCAGAAGTAGCCAGGATACAGGAAAAGAACTGGGTAAGATGTGGGGTGGACAAAGAGGTGGCCGGGAAACTGGCAGATAAGCTTATAAGGGAAGCAAACCTGGAGGCTGGCTCTGCCAATTATCTGCAGGTCAGGGATTCAGCCAGACTGCTGGGTTTGCCCCTTATATCCCTCCATACAGCACTGGATAATCTGGTGCAGAAGTTCTTTATAGATCTGCTGGCAGATAAAGAAAATGACAGCCTGGAACAGGTACTGGAGGATATTCAGTCCATAGAGGAGTGCAGGATTTCTTCTGAAGATGGAGTAAAACCATATAGCGCAGGTAAGGCTGACCCTAAGGCAAAATTGGGCAACTGCCTGGTAGATATGACCGGTGGATTGGATCCTCTTTCGGAGATATTTGAGCATCTAAAAGAAGCGGGCATAGATACCATGGTGGGAATGCATTACGGCATGGAAAATATAAAGGCTATGGAAGAAAGCGGAATGGCCTGTCTGGTCTGCGGGCATATGGCTGGCGATTCAATCGGGATCAACCTGTTTTGTGATCAGCTTGCAGCCAGAGGCATAAAAGTTATTGCCGGATCCGGCCTGTACCGGGTAGAGAGGTTGGACCATGATTGATAAACCGCAAGGTCGCCTTCAACTGGTGGCCCCGTCCGGAGGCTGGGAACATCTGGTAGCTGCCTTAAACGCAGGAGCAGATGCAGTTTATCTGGGCTACAGCAATTTTGGGGCAAGAGCCTATGCTCCTAATTTTGATCTGCCCCTGTTAAAAAGGGCGGTGCTTTTTGCCCATGAACGAGGAGCCAAAGTTTTTCTTACCCTGAATACGCTGATAAAAGACAGTGAAATAGAGGAAGCAGCCCATTTTTTAGAGCAGTATGTTCAGATATGCCAGGATGGAATAATTATACAGGATCTGGGCATTTACAGCATGATAAAGGATCTTTTTCCCGGTATCAGGATCCATGCAAGTACCCAGTTAAACGTGCATAACCTGGACTCGGTAAGAATGCTTGAATCCATGGGTATATCCAGGGTGGTATTGGCCAGGGAAATGACTATTTCACAGATTAAAGAAATTACTGAAAACAGCAATATAGAAGTAGAGGTGTTTGCCCATGGTTCCCAGTGTTATTCATTTTCCGGACAATGCTACTTAAGCTCCTTTGCCAGCGGCCGCAGCGGCAACCGGGGAAGATGCAGCCAGCCCTGCCGGATGAAATACCGGCTATTATATAAAAAGGACGGCAGTCTGGCCACAAAAGTTAAAAAACCCTTTTATTATCTGTCCAAAAAAGACCTTTCAGCCATAGACATGATTCCGGAACTGGCAGCCAGCGGGGTGGATGCATTAAAAATCGAGGGCAGGATGAAAACCCCCGAGTATGTAGCTATAGTAACCAGCATATACAGAAAATATATAGATAATTATTACAGCAATCCTGAACAATACAGCGTGGAGGAAAAGGACAGGTACAAGATGGGCCAGATATTTTTAAGGGACAGTGGGACCGGGTACCTGAAAAATGAATATCCTCCGGATATAGTAAACCCCAGGACCAGCGGCAGTATAGGCAGTTTTGCAGGCAGGATAGCTACCATTGAATACAACAGGAACAAGAAAAAGGTACAAGCCATACTGATAAACAGCAGGGTCCCTATCTATCAGGGTGATCTTCTGGAGATATGGACCAACAAGGGCAATGAAAGGATAACTGTGGGTAAAACAGATATGGTGAAAAAAGATGGGGACAAAGATTACATCAGGATACCTCTGGCCAAGAATATCTGGGTTTCTGAAAATGACCGGGTTTTTAAATATTTTGACCACAAGCTGGATGGGGAAGCCAAGTGCTATTATCTTTATCAGAAAAACAAGCCTAAAGTAAAGAAAGAAATCCGGCAACCAGGATTAAAAGATTATGAACTTAATTTTTACCTGACTTCACACCGATTGAAGGATTTTAGGCCAGGGGAAGGCAAAACTGGCCCCGTGAAGTTATCGGTTAATGTATATGACCTGCCGGCAGTGTCACTGGCTGCCGATAAGGGGATCAGGCATATTATTTACCGGGGAGAGGTGAAACCTGAGCTGGCAGAATTAAAAGGATATTGCAGCCAGCGTGGAAGCCTGCTGTTTGTAAGTATTCCTTCCATTGCCTATGATTCTGATATTAGAAGGTTAAAGAAAGACTTGAAACTTCTTGCAGGGGAGGGTCTGGTAAATTATGAACTCAACAGCCTGGGCGCTTTGTTCTGGATAAGTAAAGAGGTCAAAGAGGCAGAAAATTTGATCATAGGTAGAGGATTAAATATATTTAATACCTTAGGGGCAGAATTTGTTTCCGGTCTGGTTCCCAAAGCCAGTATATGTGAGATGGAACTGTCCAATGAATTAAATATAGGGGAGATAACATCTCTGGGCTCCAGAAACCATGATATGAAGTTCTCAATGTTTGGCCACGGCTATTTCCCGGTTATAGCAGCCAAATATAAGCCGGAAATGCTAAATATTGGCTATAACAGGCAGGGGGAATATTACCTGGAAGATGTAAAGGGCTATAAGTTCAGGTTAAGTTCGGATGTTCGGGGCAATATTTTGCTGTTTAATTCCAAGAAAATATGTACCCTTTTTGACCTGGACCGATTTGTTGGAAGTAATCTAAGTTATTTGAGGATAGATGTCCGGTTTATGGATTCCAGAAGCCAGGAAAAAGTGATAGACAGCTACCTGAAAGCTATCACTATACTGGAAGAAAAAGGTGAGGATAAATACCGGGAATTCATTAAATACCTGGGCCAGGATATACTGTTTAAGGATTATACCCGGGGCCATCTTTTAAGGGGAGTAAAGTAATATCCGCACCATTCAGCTATTCCTGTTCCGGCTCAGTTTCTGGTTCCTGGGGAACCACTTTCTCTACTTCCAGTTTAACTTTGGAGCCATAGTTTATGTAGCTTTCAGCTTTAGGATTCTGGCTTACTACTATTCCCTGGGTATCATTTCCCTGAATTTCGGGTACCAGGCCTTTGGTTTCCAGCTTGGCCACTGCTTCTTTCAGGTCAAGCCCGGTTACATCCGGAACCAGAACTCCCAGGCTTACCTTTATTATAATTTCTGATCCTTTATTGTATATGGTCTCCGGCGGGGGAACCTGGCCGAATACAGTTCCTATAGCTGCAGTTCCTTCTTCTTCTATCACCGAAATATTGGTAAACCCTGCCTGCTGGAGCTTATTTATGGCCTGCTGCTGGGTAAGGGTTACTACATCAGGAACAGTTGTTTCCGGGTTTACGCCCTTGCTGATATATATGGTTATGGGTGTATCCCTGGTTATTTCTGTGCGCGGTGCTGGTTCCTGCTGGAATATCTTGGACTGTGGATACTCATTATTAAATTCATTTACTGTATTGGAAATGGAAAGCCCCTGGGCTGCCAGCGTTTCCCTGGCTTCATCCTCCTCCATACCAAGTAGGCTGGGCATGGGGACAGATTCTCTTCCCTTACTTATTTTAAGAGTAATTGAAGGCAATTTGCCTTCTTCTGATTCCAGTACTGTCTCCGGTGCCGGATCCTGGGCAAAAACTATATCACTGGCATAGGTATCATTGTTTTCAGTTATTTCTTCAATAGAAAAGTGCAGCCCTTCAAGCACTTCTCTTGCCTGTTCAATTTCAATTCCTATAAGGTTTGGAACCTTTACTTTGTTATGGATATCGCAATGCTCTAAGGGTTCCTTGCCCTTTATAAAGGACTGGTATTCCAGCAGGTCTTCCGGACACCAGGGAGCGGGAAGCAGACCTGATTCGGAGCAAACCTCTAGATCCATGATTTCATCGGTGGGAGCAGCAAAATTTTTTACCGGTAATCCTTCTAAAGCCGCAGACATATATTGGTTCCATATGTCTGCAGGATAACTTCCACCCACAATGGATCTCCCGTTTATAGGTTCCATGGATTTACTGGATTCAGAATAACCCATCCATACTACAGTTACCAGTTCAGGGGTATAGCCGGCAAACCAGGCATCCCGGTAGTCACTGGTGGTTCCGGTTTTACCTGCAGCCGGCCTGCCAATATTGGCCCCTCTGCCGGTCCCTTCCAGTATTACCCTGGAAAGTATCTGAGTCAGTTTATAGGCATATGCCTGCTCCATTATCCTTTTACCTTCCTGTTCAGACTCAGCCTGATAGTCATAAAGGATATTTCCCTGGGCATCAGTTATCTTAAGGATGGATACCGGCTTATGGTAGACTCCGCCAGCAGCAAAAGTAGAAAATACCTTGCTTATATCCAGGGGTGTAACCCCGATTTCCAGACCTCCCAGAGCTATGGCCGGGTTGCTTCCTACATCCTGTATGTCCAGTTCCTGGCATAGCTGCTCCACATTTTCCGGTCCCACCTCCATCATCAATTGGGCATAAACCACATTTACTGAATGTATGGTAGCTTCCTCTATATTCAACTCCCGGTCAAACTTCTGACCCCCATAGTTGTCTATCTGCCAGGGCGGTCCCTGGGGCAGTTCTATGGTTATGGGGCCATTGGGGTTATAGGTTTTCTGGGTGGGCATGTGCTGGGAAAGGGCCTCTGCCAATACCAGCACCTTGAACACTGAACCCGGTTGCCTTTTACCCTGGGTAGCAATATTAAATTTACTGGCCTGATAATCCTTGCCTCCTATTAAGGCATGGATATAGCCATTAGCAGGATCAGTGCTTATCAAAGAATAAGAAGGGCCTATCTCCTGGGGAAATACATCTTTTACCGCCTGTTCCGCCTTTTGCTGTAATTCCAGGTCCAGGGTGGTATAAATCCTCAGCCCTCCCTTGAACACATCGTAATCTGTAAATTTCTGGTCATAAAGCTGCTGCTTTATATAGTCAATAAAATAGGGAGCTATACTCCTATTGGAGCTGCCGGCCGAAGCAGTGCTGGATTCATTTACTTCTATGGGCGCGGTAAGTGCTTCAAAGTATTGGTCTTTATCAATCAGTTGCTGTTCATACATCATACCAAGTACCAGATTTCTTCTGCTCTCGGCCTTTTCCATATTATTGAAGGGAGAGTAATTTTCCGGGGAACGGATAAGTCCGGCCAGCAGAGCTGCCTGATCCAGGGTAAGGTCTGAAGCATTAACTCCGAAATAGATCTGTGATGCTTTTTCTATGCCGTAGGTTCCGGCACCAAAATAAATGGTATTAAGGTACATTTCCAGCACTTTGTCTTTGGTGTAATGGCGTTCCAGCTGGATGGCAATTACTGCCTCCTTTATTTTCCGGCTCCAGGTTTTTTCAGGGCTAAAGTATACGTTTTTCACATACTGCTGGGTTATGGTGCTGGCCCCCTCGGCCAGCTCCCCGGCTTTAAGGTCAGCAATAAGGGCTCCAATTATCCTTACATAATCAACACCCTGGTGTTCATAATATCTTTTATCTTCAACCGAAACCACTGCATCCCTGATATAGGGAGACATCCGGTCAAAGCTTATAATTTCCCTGTTCTCTTCTGCATGGAATTCAGTAATCAACTGGCCGTCAATGGAATATACCTTGGAAGTCTGGGCTATGGGGGAAGGGGTAAGCTCTTCCAGTGTAGGGAGCGAGCTTATATAAATGAAACCTCCTACCACGCCCACAAACAGAACTACCAGAAATGAAACCAGCAGAAACAGGAAAAAAAATTTTAGTCCTCTTCTTCTTTTACTCATAATATCACCTGCTTTGAATTCTGAATCTGTATTATACTATATAAGGCAAATGCAATAGAAGGGCCAAAATAGACAGAAAATTGGCTACATGTTAATATTTAATCATAATTATAGTCAATTATCAGAGGGTTTAAAAGGCATGGAAAAAAATTTATCGAAGCAGATGGAGTTAATACTATCGGGAACCGAAGATGTGCTGGTAAAAGAGGAACTAGAAAAAATTTTAGCCGGCAGCATACAGTCAAACCATCCCCTGAAAGTTAAGCTGGGCCTGGATCCTACCGCTCCCGATATTCACCTGGGGCATACCGTAGTATTAAACAAACTGAGGCAGTTTCAGGATCTGGGACATAATGCCATCCTTATAATCGGTGATTATACCGCCAGGATTGGCGACCCTTCGGGAAGATCCAAGCTAAGGCCCAAACTGGATCCGGAAGAAATTGACCGACATGCCCAGACCTATATGAGACAGGCTTTCAAAATACTGGATCCGGATAAAACAGAGATGGTAAACAACTCCCAATGGTTAAAGAAGCTTAGCTTTGAAGATGTTTTAAACCTGACTGCCAAGTTTACAGTGGCCAGGATGCTGGAAAGGGATGATTTTAAGAAAAGATTTTCTTCCAATACCCCTATTGCCATAATGGAATTTCTATACCCTATTATGCAGGCTTATGACTCGGTGGCCATTGAAGCCGATGTGGAGCTGGGCGGAACCGATCAGCGGTTCAATCTCCTGATGGGGAGGGAGCTGCAGAAAGAATTTTCCCAGAAGCCGCAGATAGCTATCACCATGCCCATTCTGGTGGGCACAGATGGAGTGGAAAAAATGAGCAAAAGCCTGGGCAACTATATAGGCGTGGATGAATCTCCCCGGGAAATATTTGGAAAGGTAATGTCCATACCCGATGATATAATGCTGGACTATTTTAAGCTGGTTACCCGTATAGAAGTGGGGGAATACCAGGAAATTGACAGACAGCTGAAGCAGGATGAAGTCAATCCTTCGGTTATAAAAAGGAAACTGGCAAGAACCATAGTAGCCGGGCTCTACGATCAGCAGCAGGCGGAGAAGGCAGAGGCAGGTTTTGATTTGATTTTTAAGAAAAACAGGGTACCGGATAACATTGAAGAATATGTGGTTAAGCATCAGAATGGCAAGGTATGGATTGTAAAGCTGCTGGTAGACAGTGGTCTGGCCCAATCCAATGGCGAGGCCAGGCGGCTGATTGGCCAGGGTGCGGTTAAGCTGGATCAAGAAAAAATTGAGGATACGGAACTGGAGCTTGAAGCTTCGGATCTGCAGGGAAAGGTACTCCAGAAAGGAAAAAGGCATTTCAGGAGATTGAAGGTAGGTTAAATTGGTAAAACCAAGAAAAAAGAGAAATGTGATGTATCCTCCCAGAACCCTTTATTTTAAGCCTCAGGGAGCAGCAAGGAATGTTCAGGAAGTGGTACTCAGTATAGATGAATATGAGGCAGTCAGGCTGGCTGATTACAAGAAACTCAAGCAGGAGCAGGCTGCTTCCATGATGAATATATCCCGTCCCACCTTTACCCGCCTGATTGAGAGCGCCCGGCAAAAGATTGCCCAGGCCCTGGTGGGGGGAAGCGCCATAAGGATAGAAGGCGGAGACTTTATTTTTTTAAAAAACAGGATAAAATGCAAGAGCTGTGGTAATATCTGGGAAACTGAACAGAAGAAGCCGAATGATGAAAGCTGCCCCAGCTGCTACAGCCACAATGTGGTAGATGTGGGCCATATGCTAACCAAGGGTCCCGGGAGGAGGAGAAGGGGTGGCTGGTAGGTGGATGCCGGATTAAAGAAATTTTTGGCAAAAATTAAAAAAAAATATCATAAACTTCCCCGCGATCTCCATATAACCAGGAAGGCAGGAGCCCTGGTAGCCATATCCGATGGCCAACCCATAATGATAGAAAAACCTACAGTTAAGTATTGCCCCCTGTTTAAAACCCTTTTCGGAAGCAGCAGTATAGATCAAGAGGCCATTGCGGAGAAATTCAGGATCCAGAAAGAAAAATGGGGAATGTTTACCGCTAACCGCAAAGTCGCCGAGTGCAGTATAGTGGTTCCTTTCGGGGCTTCAGAAATGATAATGTATGCCTTAAACCGGAATGGTGTGGATGCAGCGGTTTTGGTATGCGAGGGGGCAGGTTCGGTTATTACCTCCAGCCCGGAGGTGGTGCAGGGGATAGGGGCCTACATGAATGGGGTATTTTATACCACACCCATAGCGGAGATAATGGAAAATCTTAAAAAAAAGGATGCTGTTCTGCTTTCAGATAGGG
>JAIOXO010000035.1 GCA_022396035.1 Actinomycetes bacterium
ACTGGCAGGCCATATTCTAAAGATAGGCCAATTTGTGATTCGAATGCCCTTAACTGATCCTGTCTGGAGCTGTTATTCCTGAAGAAATCAAACCCGGTCTCTCCTACAGCTACAATCTTCTTGCTGTCCTCTATTATGCCCCTTAATATATCTTCCTGATTCTGGTCGTACCCTTCTGCATAATGGGGATGAAGGCCCGCTGCCGAATATACATTATCAAAGGTCTCTGATAAAGCTTTAGCCTGCCTGCTTCCTTCTATGCTGGATCCTATATTTATAATATATTTAATCCCTTGCCTGGCTGCCTCTTTTACTGCCTGGTCAGGACTTGATTCTTTTAACATATCCAGATGTGCATGGGTATCTATTAAATCCATTGCTAATCTTCTTTTATTCTAGGGAAAAGAATTTCTTTTTCACCAATAGGAGTGCCTCCAATGTAGCTGCCCCAGCTGCCGTGTGTATCCAGAGTTAAATCCTCTACTTTGTCTTCTATTCCAAACTGGCCTAAAATTCGCTGGCCGATATGGGGCATAAAGGGTGAAACAAGTACAGCCGAAAGCCTTATAGCTTCTACAAGCTGATACAGAACAGCATCAAGCTGTTTTTTATCCTGGTTGCTGCTGCTTTTGGCCAGCGACCAGGGCTGAGTATCTTCAATATATTTATTAGCCTTATTTATAAAATCCCACAACCCTATTAGGCAATCAGAGAATTTAAAGTTATTCATATTCTCAATATATTCGTCTTTTACTTTCTGCCACTCCTGCTCAAATCCTGCGCTGTCCTCCGGCCGGTTAGGGACTTTTCCTTCGCTGAATTTTTTAATCATGGTAACCGTCCTGGACACCAGGTTTCCAATATCATTGGAAAGGTCCCCATTATACCTTTTTACCAGGGAACTGTAAGTGAATGAGCCGTCATTGCCAAAAGAAATATCCCTGGTAACAAAGTAACGGATTGCATCCACGCCATAGTCTTCAGCCAGCTTATCAGGGTCCAGGGTTATACCCTTGGATTTAGATAACTTCTCCTGCCCCAGCAGTATCCATCCATGTATAACTACATGTTCTGGTAATTCAACCCCCAAGGACATAAGCAAAGCCGGCCATATAATAGTATGGAATTTTAATATATCTTTGCCTATGTGATGCTGATCAGCCGGCCAGTATTTTTTAAACAGATGATCATCTTTTAATCCATAGCCCAGCGCAGAAATATAGTTTATTAAAGCATCCACCCATACATAGCAGTAGTGATCGCTGTCAAAAGGAACCAGAACTCCCCAGGTAACCGTGGTCCTGGTAATACTTATATCCTTCAGGCCCTGCTTAAGCAACCCCAGAACTTCATTTCTTCTGACTTCAGGAACCACAAAATCAGGATGCTTCTCCATATATTCCACAAGCTTATCCTGGTATTTGGAAAGTTTAAAAAAGTAATTTTCTTCTTTTACCTTTTCTGTTTTCCGGCCACAATCAGGACAGTTGCCGTCGACCAGCTGTGAATCAAGGAAAAAAGTTTCACAGGGCACACAGTAATTGCCTTCATAATCATGCTTGTAAATATCTCCATTATCCTTAAGATTACTTAAAATGCTCTGTACTGCCTGTTCATGCTGTTTATCAGTGGTCCTGATAAACCCGTCATTACTTATGCCGTAGAGCTTAAGAATTCTTTTCATATCTTTTACCATATTGTCCACATAAAGCTGGGCAGACATCTGGTTTTCCTGAGCAGCCTTAAATATTTTCTGGCCGTGTTCATCAGATCCAGTTAAAAAATAGACATCCTTGCCCAGGAGCCGGTTATACCTGGCCACTACATCAGCCAGTATAAATTCATAAACCTGCCCCAGATGAAGCTTGGAATTCATATATGGTATGGCAGTAGTTATATAAAATTTTTCTTCCATGGTTTACCTCGAATCAATATATCCTAAATTTTTGTGGAAATATTATACAATGTTTGCCGGTCTATGTCATACTGGCCCCTTATTATCTTCATAGCCGCTTTCTTGGAGAGCCCTTCGGACATAAGGTCTACCAGTCTCTGCCTTATCTCCTGGTCAGTAAAGTTTTTTATAGTTTCCCCCGAACAGCCTTCTGCCACCACTACTATTTCTCCTTTCAGCTGCCTTCTTTCTAAGACTGACAGGACCTCGGATACCTTCCCCCTTATAGTTTCCTCATATACTTTGGTTAGCTCTCTGGCTATGCATACCTTTCTGTCTCCATATACCTGGTACAGATCCTTTAAAAAGTCTGCTACCCTGTGGGGAGATTCATAAAATATCAAAGTAAAGGGTAACCTTTTTAACTGCTGCAGCTTACTTTTCCTTTTAGCCTTAGCTTTGGGTACAAATCCTACAAACAGGAAACTGTCCGGGGCAAAACCTGAAAGAATCAGGGCACTCAAGGCAGCATTGGGGCCGGGAATTACGGTTAGATTTAAGTTATGCTCAATGCAATACCTTATCAGCTTATAGCCCGGATCCTGTATGGCAGGCATTCCTGATTCGGTAATCAAAGCCACATCAGTTCCCCTCTGAAGGTATCCGGCAATGGCCATAATTTTATCCTGGCTGCTAAAATCATGATAGCTGATAAGCTTCTTCCTGCCTATCTGGTACCGGTCCAGAAGTTTGCGGGCAGTCCTGGTATCCTCAGCAGCAATTACATCTACCTTACCCAGGGTGGATATAAGCCTGAAACTAGCATCTTCCATATTGCCAATAGGAGTGGCACAAACAAACAGGGTCCCTGATTTTTTTTGTTCCTCCATAAGTTTAATAAATGGTTATATTTATAAATCCCCGGTAAAGCAGTTCTGCAATATAGCCGTAGGCCAGCCAGAAAGGAAGATAGGTAATTTTTACCACTCCCTTTATGGCCCATCTTGATTTATACTCCCAAGGGCATTTGCCTATAGCCAGCTTCAGGGCATAGCCATATATAAACTCGGCAGCAAATATTATGGCCATGTAGATAAACCCCCGCCAGACAAAAGGAACCGGCAGTAAAAAATTATAAAGCGGCCCTATTATTAAACCCAGGCTGCCGTATATGGGAAACATCCATAAATATGATCGGCCCCTGAAACTTAAATCCCTGTATTTTATAAAATCATGAATCGAGGTAAAGAACACCTCGATTCCTACCCCAAAGAAACTATATAAAAGAAAAAGCAACAAATATTTCATTACTCAATCTTTTTAAACATCTCTCTGGGTCTGCCGCATACAGGGCATTTGTCCGGAGCCTGGCCTTCCACCGTATTGCCGCAGAACTGGCAAACATAAATATCGGTATCTTCATTATGGCCTAAATTATCCAAGTATTTTTTGTAAAGCCCGGCATGAATTTTTTCTACCTTATTAGCATAATTAAAACTGGCCCTAGCCTCATCTTCACCATCCTGCTTGGCATCTTCAATCATGGGAGGGTACATATCTTCAAACTCGTAGGTTTCTCCCTCTACAGCCGATTTCAGGTTGTCTTTGGTTGATTTTATGCCATCCATAGCCCTAAGGTGATTGTGAGCATGCACGGTTTCTGCATCAGCAGCTGCATTAAACAGTTTAGCTTCCTGCCCCAAGCCTTCCTCCTGGGCTTTCCGGGCAAAAGCCAAATACTTCCGGTTAGCCTGGGATTCGCCTGCAAATGCATTTTTTAGATTTTTTAAAGTCTTTTCCTTCACCATAACCTAAACCTCCTTGTATTTTACCTCATTATATATTATTAATTTTTCTAGTACTATATATTAATAATTAGTAAATTCAATTTATTGCATGTAAAATAAGGTTATGAAGCCTAAAACCAACTATAGATACACTAGGAGAATAATGGTTCCGCTGCTGATTCTGGTGCTGCTCTATTTTTTAGGCTCCCTGGGTTACATGGTTATAGAGGAGATGAGTCCCCTTGATGCCCTGTTTATGACTACCATTACTATAACCACTGTCGGTTATGAAACTGTAGAACAGCTTTCCACGCCAGGGGTAGTATTTACCATAATATTTATAATAATAGGAACCGGCCTGGCAGCCTACATGTTGATAAGTGTTGCCGACTTTATCTTATCAGAATTTTTATTAGGAAGAATGGAATCAAGAAGGATAACAAAAATGATATCGAAACTAAGAAACCACTACATTATCTGCGGCCTGGGAAGAGTAGGCCTGGAAATTGCCACCGAGCTCAGCCACAACCAGGCTGATTTTATAGTAGTTGATAATGCTCAGAAACCCATAGACATTTGTAAGGAAAATAACTGGCTGTATGTACAGGGTGATGCCTCTAATGATGACATACTTCTGGAGGCAGGAATCGAAGAAGCCAGCAGCCTGTTTGCTGCACTGGATACCGATTCTGATAATGTATATATTACTCTTTCCGCCAAATCCTTAAACCCAGATATTTTTGTAGTAGCCAGGGCTACAGCCCAGGAAACCATCAGCAAACTGGAAAAGGCAGGAGCAGACAGGGTGCTTTCTCCCCAGATTATTGGAGGCAGGAGAATGGCGGCAATGGCTATGCAGCCTCTGGTAACTGACTTTTTGGATACTATAATGGGTACAGAAAATATAGAGGTTCGACTGCTGGAAATAAGGATTGAAAATGGGTGCATCCTGGATGGAAAAACCATTAAAGATGCCAGTGAGCAATATAACCTGGGAGCATTAATTATAGCGGTTATTGAGCCCGGCAAAAAAACTACCTACAGCAAACCTGATGCAAACACTATGCTAACTTCAGGACAGAGCCTTATAGCTATTGGAACCAAGGAACAGATACAGATGCTCTCCAACCTGGCTACTGCAGACTAATGATAAAACTCCTCATGGAACATCCGGTAATCACCGGTTAAAAAGAACTGTACCCTCTCACCGATATTTACCGATTGGTCTCCTATCCGTTCCAGGTACCTGCTGACCAGTGATACGTTGGTTATAAACTTTACATATTCCTCGCTGCCGGAAATTGAGGTATATAATTTTTTTAATATCATCTTCTGTATATCATCAACCGGAGCATCTATTTTATCCAGCTTGGATGCCATCTTATAATCTTTTTTGGCAAATGATTCCAGGGACCTTTTTAGAACTGTCTGCACCAGATTGCCCATCTCCACCAGCAGGTCCAGAATCTCCTTGTCCAGAAACTTATCTTTCTGGTGGGCCAGCTTTTTTATAACCCTGGCTATATTTACTGCCAGGTCCCCAATTCTTTCCAGGTGTATAATTATTATACTGATAGAATGAAGCAGCCTTAAATCCTTGGCTACCGGTTGGTGTTCTGCCTGCAGGACTATGCTTTTTTCCTCTATTGAAATATCATATTCATCTATTTTTACGTCACCCTCTATTACTTCCTGGGCCAGATCGGGATTCATCTCTATAAGGGCCTGAATTACATTATGCACAGCCTCCTGGGCCAGGCTGCCCATCTTAAGTACATCTTCGGTTAATTCTTCTAAGTGCTGGTGAAAAGATTTTCTCATAATAGCCTCAAATCCAAATCATTTTATTTATTTTAACATCTAAACCGTTCTATTTCATTCCTTTTATCCATTCAATTTCCTGATCCTGGCCCTGGCCCTTACTGCGGTACCGGCCCCGGCAAAAATCATAACTATAAGCAACAGCACCAGAGCTGTGCCCCACTGCATATCCTCGGGAGCATCAGTGAGCTGGGTAGCCAGCACATATAAATGATAGGGCAGAGCCATAACCTGGCTGAATATGGAGTTGGGCAGATTGGGCTGGGAAAAAGCAGCCACCGTAAAAATTATGGGAGCAGTTTCCCCTGCTGCCCTGCCTATGCCTATAACCGAGCCGGTTATAATGCCCGGTAAGGCCTGTGGAAGTACCACTTTGATTATGGTCTGCCATCTGGTAGCACCCAGAGCCAGCGATGCATGCCGGTAGGTATCAGGAACGCTTTTTAAGGCTTCCTCGCTGGCAGTAATTATTACCGGCAATATTAAAAAAGCCAGGGTGAGCGAACCTGCCAGGATAGAACGGCCGAAGTTTAAAAAAATTACAAAGAAACCCAGGCCAAACAATCCATAGACCACCGATGGAACACCAGCCATATTTACGATACTCATCCTTATCATCCTGGTTAACCTGGATTTTTTGGCATATTCATTCAAATATATTGCCGAAAGGATACCTATGGGCATAGAGAATATAATGGTTCCTACTATCAGGTATATAGTTCCCATTATAGCTGGGAATATTCCTCCGTCTCTCATACCCGACCTGGGTTTCTGGGAAATAAATTCCCAGCTTAGGGAACCGGCTCCCTTGACTATCAGGTATACTATTATGCCCAGTACAAAAGCCACCACTATTATGGTTAAAAAAAGCAGCAGTCCATAAAAGAACTTCTGTACCATATACTTTTTTTTCATTTGTCTGGACCTATTCAACATCCCTTATCCTGCTTATAAATCTGTCAGATATTAAATTTATCAAGAAAGTAATAATAAACAGTATTAAGCCCACCGCAAACAAGGCTGAATAATGAAGGCCCCCCTGCACTGTTTCACCCATCTCTGCAGCAATAGTAGCAGTAATAGTCCTTACCGGCTGCAGCCATGAAAACACAATGCGGGGAGAGTTACCGGTAATCATCAATACAGTCATGGTTTCCCCTACAATTCTGCCCAGCCCCAGCATGGTAGCAGCCAGTATTCCCGAGGAGGCTGCCGGGACCACTATCTGGTAAGTGGTCTCCCATTTGGTAGCACCCAGGGCCACCGAAGCATGCCTGTATTTGGAAGGAACTGCATTTATGGCATCCTCGGATATAGAAATTATAGTGGGCAGACTCATAAAGGCCAGCATGATCGAGCCGGTAAGAGCAGTAAGGCCGATGCTGAGCTCAAACAGATCCCTGATGAAAGGGGCCAGCAGCTTGATACCGATAAAACCGATTACCACCGAGGGGATGGTGGCCAGCACCTCTATAATGGGCTTAAGGGTTTCTCTGAGCCATCTGGGAGCCAGCTCCCCAATGTAGATAGCCGATCCTATACCCAGGGGTACAGCTATAACTATAGCTCCAAAAGTAATCAGGAGTGAGCCCACAAATAAAGGAACAAATCCAAAATCTTCCATAACTGTGGGTGACCACTTGGTACCGGTTAAAAATTCAAAAATAGGATAGCTGGCAAAAAACCTTAGGGAATTATAAACCAAAAAGGCAAGGATTAACCCCAGCACTATTATGGATAGGATACCATTTAAAAAAACTAATTTGCCTATCACAAAGCTCTTTGTTTTTCTTAACTTAACCTGCCAATTTGTCATTTGGGGTTATTGTATATAAATTTTCTATATTTTTCCATATACGGCAACAGGCTGCAGTTAGGGCAGCCTGTTGCTGG
>JAIOXO010000036.1 GCA_022396035.1 Actinomycetes bacterium
CTGAAAAGGGCCAATATAGGAGTGGCCATGGGATCGGGTACTGATGTAACCAAGGATACTGCCTCTATTATAGTTACCGATGACAGCTTTGCTTCCATTGTATCCGGGGTGGAGGAGGGCAGGTTTGCCTATGATAATATCAGGAAGGTAACCTATCTGCTTATATCCACCGGTGCGGCTGAAGTTGTGCTGTTTATAACTGCATTGTTTATGGGACTGCCGCTGGCTTTGGTGGCGGTGCAATTGCTATGGCTTAACCTGGTAACCAACGGCATACAGGATGTTGCCCTGGCTTTTGAAGGGGGAGAGCCGGGAGCCATGCTCCGGAAACCCCGTAATCCCCGGGAGGGAATATTTAACCGGCTTATGGTGGAACAGACCCTTATATCCGGCCTGGTGATGGCCGGCGTGGCCATGGGGGTCTGGTATTACATGATTGGTAACAGTTATGAAATCTCTACTGCCAGAAACCTTATCCTTCTGCTTATGGTACTGATGCAGAATATGCATGCTTTTAACTGCCGTTCAGAAAGGGATTCTACTTTCAGGATACCCCTAAGCAGGAATTACCTGCTGATAGCAGGGGTACTTGCTGCCCAGGGTATACATATAGCCAGCCTGTATATTCCTTTTATGCAGAATCTTTTGGGAACTTCACCGGTAACCTTTACCCAGTGGCTGCTTTTACTTTCACTGGCTACCATTGTTTTATGGGTAATGGAAATATATAAATTCATAAAAAGAAAAATAGGTGCCTTTAACTGATTGATTTTTATTGTTTGTTTCATATAATAAAGACTTACATCCATTGATAATGTTATAATTGCTGCTGTCAGGGAGAGATGGCTGAGTGGCTGAAGGCGCACGCTTGGAAAGCGTGTAGGTGGCGTTAGCCGCCTCGAGGGTTCGAATCCCTCTCTCTCCGCCATACATATAGCCTCAAATTAACTATGAAGGGAGCAAGGCATGCTAGGAGTAATAAGGAAACTAAAATGTCCAAAAACCGGTAAAAGGCTAAAACTGGATTCTACGGAAAAATTCTTGGAAGTTGAAGATTCGGATATCAGATACCCCCTGTATGGTCCTATAATTAACTTTATCCCGGAAATAAAAGAACAGGATTTTTTTGTTTCTGAGACTGATAAGAAATCATTGGATTCCCTGGAGAAGGTAATGGCTGATGAGAAAAAGACTCTGGGGGATAAATTAAGTATGCCTGAAGAATTCAGGGCTTTGGTTTTAGATATTCCTTCCGGAGGTGACCTGTTTGTTGGTGAAGATTATGCAAGGTACAGGGAAGCCAATATATTGGTAGCAGACAGCAACCCAGCTATCCTGGCCAGGGCCAGGCAAAGGTATGAGAGCCTGGGCATAAATAATGCATTCTTTATCTGCTGTAATCTGGATAATCTTCCCCTGCTGGAAGGGGCAATAGGTATGGCTGTATCTATTTTAGGGTTTAACCGGGTAAAGGAGAAGAAGCAGCTTATAACTGAAATAAAAAGGGTGTTAAGGGTTAGCGGAACTTTTAATGGAGCTTTTTATATACAGAGCAGCCCCAGCCAGCAGTATCTAAGGGACATGGGCTTAAGTTCGGATATTTTTAGCTCTATGGATGAAGTAAAGGGACTTATGTCTGATAAATTTGATTTCATGGACCAGGAACTGTTGGGGGATAAATTTGTTTTTGAATGCAGAAAAAGCTGGCCCTCCTGCGGGGTTAAATGGTAATGGTAAAGATAAGGGTGGACAGGTTTATCCAGTCCCGGAGAAAGACCATAGGGCTGGAGGTTACCTCCGGGGGAGAGCTGGTGGTAAGGGCCCCTTATTCTGTTAACCGGAATTTGCTGCAGGATTTTTTAAATAAAAAAGCCGGCTGGATCATGAAAAAAAAGGCCCTGGCAAAGAAAAGGACGGATATAAACAGGGATCTGGATCTGGAAACAAGCAATAAGGTTCTTTTTCTGGGTAAATATTTTCCGGTAAAAATTCACCGGGGCAAGAGGGTATTTTTTGATCAGGGGTTTTTTGTTCCCGAAACAGATGCTGCAGGAAAAAAGAAAGCTGTTACCGGGTGGTTAAAAAAAGAAGCCAGAAAATACCTGAACTTTAGGGTTGAACGTCTGGCAGGCAGGCTGGGCATTGATTATGGCCGGATAAGGATAACCTCTGCTAAAAAAAGATGGGGTTCCTGTTCGGGCGGTTCAAACCTTAATTTTACCTATCGCCTGATAATGGCTCCCGCAGAAGTTATCGATTACGTTATAATCCACGAACTTATGCATATAAGGCAACAGAACCATTCAAAAAAGTTCTGGAAGGAAGTGGCGCAGGCTATCCCTGATTACAAAAAATATCAGAGATGGTTAAAAGATAATGGTTACCGGCTGGTGGTATAGATGAAAAGGGAACAGGTGCTGGGAGGTATTCTGGGGTTATGTATAGGTGATGCGCTGGGTGTACCCTTTGAGGGAAGATCCAGGGAAGAGATGCATAATCTGGGAAAAAATATTGAAAAATCTTATCGGGGCTTATGGTCTGATGATAGTTCATTAACCCTCTGTCTGGCTCAGAGTTTGTGTGAAGGCTTTGACTTAAGTGATTTGGCCCAGAGGTTTATAAGGTGGCTGGATGAGGGGTATATGACTCCTCAGGGGTCTGCTTTTGGTATAGGCAGAACCACTTATATGGCTATAAATAATTTAAAAAAGGGTGCTGGGCTTAAACACTGCGGGCTTACAGATGAATACAGTAATGGCAATGGCTCACTTATGCGGATACTTCCCATGGCTTTTTATTGCTTTAATATGGATGAGCAGGAAAGGTTTGATCTGGTCAGCAGGGTTTCTGCCCTTACCCATGCCCATCCCCGATCTGTTCTGGCCTGCTGTGTCTATACCCAGCTGGCCACAGAACTGATAAGCCAACAGGATAAAGGTATTGCTTACCGGAAAATGAAAAAAGTTATAAAAAAATATTTTTCTGGTGACAGCCAGCTGCCTTACTTTAAATCAATTTTAGAATCGGATATATCCACACTAGACAGGGAGGATATAGGGGCAGGAGGCTATGTGGTAGAAAGCCTGGAAGCATCAATATGGTGCTTTTTAAGACATACAGATTACACAGATACAGTAATGGAAGCAATAAGGTTGGGACAGGATGCCGATACTACGGCAGCAGAAGCGGGAGGACTGGCCGGAATGTTTTACGGGGTAGATTCTATTCCGGGTAAATGGCAGGAAGGCCTGGCCAGAAAAGAAGATATTCTGGATATTGCTAATAATTTATGGAAGAGCCTGGGCTAAGATGAACAGGGCTGGACAGATAATAGAAAAACTTAAACAAAATGCTGATCCGGAGGTTCTAAAGGGAAGGAAGCGCTATGGAATAGATTCCAAAAGCCAGCTGGGTTTACAGATACCATTTTTGCGAAAGCTGGCCAAAGAGGAAGGAAAGGACCATGATCTGGCTTTAGATTTATGGGATAGCGGTATACATGAAGCAAGAATACTGGCCAGCATGGTGGATGATTATAACGAGGTGACTGAAAGCCAGATGGAGGATTGGGCTAAAGATTTTGATAGCTGGGATGTCTGTGATCAGGTCTGCAATAACCTTTTTAAATATAGTCCTTATGCCTACCGGAAAGCTGGGCAGTGGGCTCTGAGGGAAGAAGAGTTTGTAAAAAGGGCCGGCTTTGCTCTGATGGCTACTCTTGCGGTGGGGGATAAGGAAGTAGAAGATAATAAGTTTATAGAGTTTTTTAAGTTTATAGAGAAACAGAGCACCGACTGCAGAAATTATGTAAAAAAAGCAGTTAATTGGGCTTTGAGGCAGATAGGCAAAAGAAATATTTATCTTAACAGATTGGCTATTGAAACTGCTGAAAAAATCAGTAATATAGATTCAGCAGCGGCCAGATGGATTGCTGCTGATGCTTTAAGGGAGTTAAAAAGCAAACCGGTGGCCAAAAGACTGGGGAGAGATGGCTGAGTTTGGCTGAAAGCGCTCGATTCGAAATCGAGTAGGCAGCCGCAAGCTGCCTCGGGGGTTCGAATCCCTCTCTCTCCGCCATTTTTCTTTAAAATAATCCTTTAATTAGCAACCATTCTTATTTAGTAATATATCTTTATAATATTTTATTAACCAAGTAATAACATTATATATAATTTACAAGTATTAAACATGAATTTGTAGAAAATATAACAAAAACTTGACATTTTTTGTAAAAACATTATAGAATTATAAAACATAGATTAGATATTTTTATTAGAGGCTTTGAAACTTTTCCTATATCTGGGCGCTTGGGAAAAGTGGAGCTAATAGCGAAACCGACTGTACGAGTCGGTTTTTTTGGTATAGATAGGTAAAACTGAATATATAGTAAAAGTAACATTGTAAAGCTCGAGGGGGAGGTGAATGATGGGACCGCTAATTAACTGGCTTAAAGTCTTCTTTACTTCTAGGTATGGTGAAAAGGGTGCTACCGCTATTGAGTATGGATTATTAGTTGCATTAATCGCGGTAGTTATAATTGTTGCAGTTACGGCAGTAGGAGGCAATCTTAAGGGAATGTTTAATGCTGTAGCAGACGAAATAAGTACAACAATTCCAGCTGAATAAGATTAGGAAACACTATGCAATGAAATTGTAGAAGGGAATGGTGCTGCAAACAGCACCATTCCAAAATTCTCAAAATGAAAAAACCAATAAAAATTAAACAACAAAAAGGCGCAGCCGCTGTAGAGTTTGCCATAATACTCCCCGTCCTAATCATGCTGATATTTGGCATCTATCAGTTTGGCATAGCTTACAACCGCTACATAACTTTAACTCATGCTGCCAGAGAAGGGGCGAGAGTAGCTGCGGTTGACTACAATAATGAGGATATTCCTGATCCTGAAAGCTATATAAAACAGATTGTAATAGAGAGGGCAACCTCTATTTATGACTTAACCGAAGACGACATAAGTATAAATTTACCTGAAGGAAACAAGATAGGCAAACCAATCGAAATTGAAATATTATATAACCTTTTCATTGAAATCCCTTTGGTAAACAGCTGGAACATAGAATTGACGCCCAAAGGGATCATGAGATTGGAAAGGTAATTATAAATAAACATTATAATGAAAAAGCAATTTAAAACCGAAAGCGGCCAGGTAGCGGTTATTGTCGCTTTACTTATAGTATCCCTAGTAGGAATGACCGCTTTGGTTATAGATGTGGGTTCTCTATATGAAGTAAGAAGAAATCTTCAGACTGTTGCTGATGCTGCTGCTCTAGCTGGTGCACAAGAATTGCCCCATAGTGTAACAGAAGCAAAGCAGAAAGCTATTGAGTATGCCAATAATAATTTAAAATATTCAGACACAGAAATAACTGAGGATAATATTGAGATTTTTAGCACTGAAGTCCCCAATGACTCTATAAGGGTTACCCCAGAGGATAAAAATCCTCAATTGTTTTTTTCAGGTATACTGGGCATTAATACCGCCGAAGTGGCGGCAACTGCTACTGCTACTGTCTACAACCCTCTTTCCATGAACCATCTGGTTCCATGGTCTATACCCCAGGATAAATATGGAGAGGTAATTCCAGGCCAGTCATATTCCCTTAAAGTGCCAGCTCAAGAGCAGGAAGATGGCAATTTTCAGGCTATGTGCTTTCAGAACGATAATATTGCAGCCAAGTCTGGCGCTAATCTGTATGAGTACAATATAGTCCATGGCTGTACCGAAGATATAATAATAGGCCACCAGTATCCAACAGAACCTGGTAATATGGTGGGACCCACAGAAAGTGGTGTGGAAGATTTAATTGGTGGAAATACTCAGTCATTTTCAGAAGTGACAAGTACTATTACCGGCGATGATGGTAAAACCTATTACTCTGGAACCGATACGACCTGTCCCAGAATAGTATTGGTACCTATAATTGATTCTTTGCCCAATGGGAAAAGTGATCCTGTTACTATTATGGGTTTTGCTATCTTTTATGTTGAAGATATTAGTGAAGAAGGAAAGGGAAAGGATAAGAGGGCTGAAGTTAAGGGAAAGTTTATAGATTATATGTTGGTGCAGTCCACTGGTGATGTAACCGGCTACGAAGGTGGATTAAAAGTAGTTAGGTTGGTAGACTGATTTTAGAAAATTTAGAAATTAAATAGGAGCAATTATGAAGCTAAGAATCGTAATACTCATTATTGCAATTATACTGGGAGTAGTAGCCGTAGTGGCGGTCCTGGGCTATATAAACAGCATCAGGGACACAGTAGAGGAAGAAGTAGAAAAGGTTGAAATACTGGTAGCGGCCCAAAACATACCCAAAGATTCGACAGTAGAGTCCCTGGTAGCCAATGAGAGCGTGGTACTGGAAGCTGTCCCCAGAAAATACCTGGCCAACGGCGTACTTACCTCCCTTGAAAATTATAAAGGATATGTGGTTGCCGCACCCATAAATGAAGGCGAGCAAATTACCACCACCAACTTTATAAAACCGGAAGATATCGGGCTTTCTTTTATGGTGCCTGAGGACATGGTAGCAATATCCATACCGGTTGATGATGTAATAGGAGTATCCAATCTTATAAATGTTGGAGACCATGTCAATGTTATAGGTACCTTCCAGCCCACAGAAGAAGAAGAACTAAAAGATGTCCTGGATGAGTATTTTGGCACCGAAGAAGTATCGGCAGAGATACTGGAAGAATTTGAACAGGAGCTGGGCATAACTGAAACCATAACCAAAACTCTTTTGTGGAATGTAGAGGTACTGCACATAGGGGAGAGGATGGTATACAAGAAAGCGGTTGAAGAAGAAGGCGGACTGCTTGAAACCACCGAAACTGAAACAAACCTGGAAGAGATTAATACCATTACCCTGGCTCTCAGCCCCCAGGATTCAGAGAAACTGGTATTTACGGAAGAAATGGGCCTGGTATGGCTGGCATTACTTCCTGTCGATGGCATAGAAGAAGAAGAGACTCCAGGAAGTACATTTAAAAATATTTTAG
>JAIOXO010000037.1 GCA_022396035.1 Actinomycetes bacterium
ATCATATTCTTTTAAAAAGTAATACTTTCTTTATTCAAACATTGGCCTCTTATAATAATCCTTAAATGGAGGAACAATGTTTAATTTAACCAAACAAAAATTTAATAATCTTTCAAACAGTTATAATGTAATCCCCCTGTATCGCCAGTATGTGGTAGATACTGAAACCCCGGCCTCTCTTTTTCTAAAGATAAGAGAAAAGCTTGAGCCCGTATTTTTGCTGGAAAGCGTGGAAGGCCCCCGGGGATTGGCCCGGTATTCTGTAATCGGGGTAGATTACAGCAGGTTAATAACTTATAAAAATAATGTTCTTACCATGGAAGACCGCAATGGCAATATTTTACAAAAAGCAGAAGGGCATCCCTTAAAACAGCTCAGGAACATAATGTCCGGCATAAGATTATACCGGGATCCTGGTCTTGACCATTTTTTAGGAGGAGCCGTTGGCTATGTTGGCTATGATATGGTCAAGTATTTTGAAAATATTGCCATAAAGGAAAACCCTTTATATCCGGAAATGATGCTTTACTTAACCGATTCCCTGATAGTGGTAGACCATTACCTCAACCGCCTAAAGATTATAGCTACCATGAATATTGGGGACGGGCTGGACAGCAACCAGGCTTACTGCACCTCAGTTGAAATTATAGAGTCCCTGGAGAATAATATTTTCAGGCCTTCCAAAGCAGCCAGCGGTTCCAGCCAATGGATAAGAGAAGAGGCTGATATAGAATATGAGTGTAGCCAAACCCAGCTTGATTTCGAGCAATCGGTAGAAAAAGCAAAAGGCTATATAAAAAGAGGCGACGCATTTCAAATAGTATTATCCCAGAGATTCAGTATGGATACTAATGCTGAGGGTTTTGATATCTATCGCAGACTCAGGACCACCAACCCTTCTCCCTATATGTTTTTCATGGATTTTAAGAAATTTCAGATGGTTGGCTCTTCTCCCGAACCTCTGGTTAAAACCAATGGAGATAGGATACTTACCTGTCCCATAGCGGGAACCAGGAAAAGGACCGGCGATGATTCTCTGGATGAAGAAGTGGCTAGGGAGCTTCTAAGGGATAAAAAAGAAAAAGCAGAGCATAACATGCTGGTAGATCTGGCAAGAAATGATCTGGGAAGGGTTTCTGCCTATGGAAGTGTAGAGGTTAGCAGTTATATGCAGGTAGAGAAATATTCCCATGTTATGCACCTGGTTTCAAAAGTGGAGGGCAACCTGATGCCAAACCGGGATATATTTGATGTTCTATCCAGTGTATTTCCGGCAGGTACCTTAACCGGAGCGCCCAAGGTAAGGGCAATGCAGATAATAGAACAACTGGAATCACAACCAAGGGGTCCCTACGGCGGAGCGGTTGGATATTTTGGTTATGACGGTAATATGGATTTGTGCATTACTATAAGGACAGCTTTGCTAAAAGGGAGTACTGCATATGTACAGGCAGGAGCGGGCATAGTTTATGATTCAGTACCGGAAACAGAGTATTTTGAAACTATTAATAAAGCAAAAGCACTGCTGAGTGCTATCAGCATGGCTAAGGATAAAGGAGGTTCAAGATGCTTTCAGAAATAATAGAAAGACTAATTAATTTTAATAATCTTACCAGCCATCAGGCCTGCAGTGTTATGGAGTACATAATGAAGGGCGGTGCCAATGATAGCCAGGTTGCTGCCTTTTTAACTGCTTTGAGAATGAAGGAAGAGACGGTTGAAGAGATTAACGGCTTTGCCCGGGCTATGCTTAACATGGCCCAAAAGGTTAAGTCCAGGCATCCATTGGTGGTAGACACCTGCGGAACTGGCGGAGATAAGAAAAATACTTACAACATATCTACAACTGCTGCCTTTATTGCTGCAGGCGCCGGAGTAATAGTAGCCAAACATGGTAACCGGGGGGTATCTTCCAGCAGCGGAAGTGCTGATGTATTAGAGGCCCTGGGATTAAATCTCAACCTGGACCACCAGCAGGTAATTAAATGTATAGATAATATTGGAATAGGATTTATCTATGCACGGAAGGCTCATGCAGCCATGGCCAGGGTAGCCGGAGCCAGAAAAGATTTAGGTATAAAAACCATATTCAATGTGCTGGGCCCCATAACTAATCCAGCTATGGCTACCGGCAGAGTGCTGGGGGTATATGAAGAAAAGCTGGTGGACAAGGTAACCCAGTGTTTAAAAAGCCTGGGAATAAAAAGAGCGTTGGTGGTATACGGTATGGAGACCCTGGATGAAATATCGGTTAGCGGCAGGACATTGGTCTCAGACCTAAATAATGATAAAGTGATAAGGTATGCCATAAGCCCGGAAGATTTTGGCCTGGCCAGGTACAGGTTGGAAGAACTAAGGGGAGGAAACCCCAGCCAAAATGCCAGGATATTGATTGATATCCTCAGGGGCAGACAGAAAGGAGCAAAAAGGGCGGCAGCTTTATTAAACGGAGCAGCTGCTATTGTTGCCGGTGGAAAAACTGAAAATTTTTCAGAAGCTATTGCTATGGCCAAAGAGTCAATAGACAAAGGGAGAGCCATGGATAAATTAAACCGATTAATCGAATATAGTCAACGTCATTAGATACAGGGAGGTCTTGTTGGATTATCTTAAGAAAATATTATTGCATAAAAAAAATAATCAACCCAAGGTTTCTAAGAACTCCGGGATAAAACCGGGAAAATTTGCTTCTAATTTTAGCAGAAACCACATCAATATTATTGGGGAAATAAAACAAGCCAGTCCCTCCAGAGGCAAAATCAGTTATAGCTTGGACAAAGCAGAAGCAGCAAAGCAGTATGGCCGGCACTCCAGTTTTATAAAAGGGGTATCGGTTTTAACTGAGCCCCTGTATTTTAAGGGGTATCCTGAGGACATAAAAACAGTAAAAAAATCCTGTCAGCTGCCGGTCTTAAGAAAGGACTTCATAATTTATCCTTCACAGGTTTATGAAAGCGCTCAGTTGGGGGCAGACTGCATTTTGCTTATAGCTTCTCTACTGGGGGTTAAAAGGCTAAAAAGGCTGCATGATGTGGCTATACAATTGGGCCTGGAGGTCCTGGTAGAGGTACATAATCGGCCTGAACTGGATAAAGCCATGTCTGTGGGAGCTAAGCTGATAGGCATAAATAACCGCAATTTAAAAACCCTTGGCATTGACAAACAAAATGCTATATCCATGATCAAACAGATACAGAGCCAGGATCATCTTATCTATATTAGTGAAAGCGGAATATCCAACCTGGAAGATATTATGGAGATGTACCAGGCGGGGGTAAGAAATTTCCTTGTCGGGACTTATTTTATGAGGGCAAAAAGTTTAAAAGTTACTCTGGATTATATGGAACGTGCCTTAAAGGCCAGGGAGTTGATTTAGATGGTCTGGGTTAAGATATGCGGCATAACCTCAACTAATGAGGCGCTGAAGATAGCGGACCTGGAGCCGGATGCATTAGGCTTTATACTTTCCACCGATAGCAGAAGGAGAATAAGCCTGGTTCAGGCGGAAAGTATCATAACCCAGGTAAGGAAAAGATACGGGTCCAGAAGCCCCAGTATGGTAGGGGTATTTGTAAATGAACCTGTTTCCTATATATACCAGGCAATAGAGAATCTGGCTCTGGATATGGTACAGCTTAGCGGCAATGAAGATATAGATTACATTAAGGATGTAAACAAAACCGGCGCTGCGGTAATAAAAGCTATAGCCTGTAAACTGCAGACAGATGTACAGGGTATTATTGCAGATATTGAACAGGTGGCAGATTATTTCCTTGCCGATACCTATAGTAAAAATTCCTATGGCGGAAGCGGAAAGACCTTTGACTGGGAGATTGTTTCCGGGCTAAACATGAAGGAAAAACTGATAATTGCCGGCGGTCTGGGACCGGATAATGTAACAGAGGCCATAAATACGGTAGACCCTTTTGGCGTCGATGCTTCTACGGGGCTGGAATTGCCAGGGGGTGGCAAGGATAAAGAAAAAGTAAAAAAATTTATAACCCTGGCCAGGGGTATGGGAGGACATTATGGATAAAAAAGAAAGGCCAGGCTATTATGGCCGGTTCGGCGGAAGGTTTGTTCCCGAGATTCTGATAAGTGCTCTGGATGAACTGGAAGCTAAATATAGGTGGGCTAAACAAGATAGGGATTTCCAGACCCGGTTAAAGAACCTGCTTACCCAGTATGCTGGAAGGCCTACCCCCCTTTATTATGCCCAGCGGTTGTCAGATGAAATAGGGGGAGCAAAGATTTACCTTAAAAGAGAAGACCTGTGCCATCTGGGAGCTCATAAGATCAACAATACCCTGGGGCAGGCTCTTCTGGCCAAGAAGATGGGTAAAAGAAATATTATAGCTGAAACCGGAGCAGGCCAGCACGGGGTATCCACGGCTGCCTGTGCAGCCCTGTTTGGTTTTAACTGCAAGGTGTTTATGGGCAAGATTGATATAGCCAGGCAGCAGTCCAATGTATTCAGGATGAAACTGTTAGGCAGCCAGGTGGTGGAAGTAGAGTCGGGCAGCATGACTCTAAAAGATGCCTGCAATGAAGCTTTAAGATACTGGGTCTCCCATATCGAGGATACTTATTACATCATAGGTTCGGTAGTGGGGCCTCATCCCTACCCCTTAATGGTAAGGGATTTCCAGTCAGTTATTGGAGAAGAAACCAAAGGACAAATATTGGCCCAGGAAGGGAGACTGCCCGATTATCTGGTAGCCTGTGTGGGAGGCGGAAGTAATTCTATGGGTCTTTTTTACCCCTTCCTGGAGCAGGAAGTTGCAATGGTGGGAGTAGAGGCAGGAGGGCTGGGAGTAGAAACCGGCAAACACTGTGCTTCCATTGGTCAGGGCGAAGAAGGTATATTCCAGGGAGCTTTCAGCTATGTGCTCCAGGATGACTATGGACAGATAAGCCAAACCCACTCTATTTCTGCCGGCCTTGATTATCCAGGAGTAGGGCCAGAGCATTCACTTTTGGCAGAGAGTAAAAGGGTAAGCTATACATCTGTAGATGATGGCCAGGCCCTGGAAGCTTTTAAGCTATTGTCTACCTGTGAGGGAATAATACCGGCCCTGGAAAGCAGCCATGCCCTGGCCTGGGCCATAGAGAAAGCCAAATCATTGGGCAGGGACAAGATTATAGTAGTTAATCTGTCGGGCAGGGGGGATAAGGATTTGGATACAGTTATGAAAGAGGAGGCAAAGGGTGAGTAGAATAGAAGATGTATTTAAAAATCTGGGTGGAAAAAAAGCTTTTATCCCCTTCATAACCTGTGGATATCCAGATATGGAAGGCTTTAAACAGCTTGCTTTTAAATTGGCGGAAAACGGTGCGGATATTATAGAGATCGGTCTTCCCTTCTCCGATCCGCTGGCTGACGGTCCCATGATACAGAAAACTAGCAAGATTGCCCTGAAAGCAGGAGTCAATACCGATATTATGCTAAAAGCGGTGGCCGGATTGGAGGAAACTGGTATTCCTCTGGTGGTAATGAGCTATTTTAATCCGATTTACAGGTATGGTGTAGGGCGTTTTCTAGGGGAATGTACTAAAGCAGGTATTAAGGGTTTGATAATTCCCGACCTGCCCCTGGAAGAGGCTTGTGCTTACAGGGATTTATTTAATGATTATGGCCTGGATAATATAATGATGGTCTCCCTGACTACCAGCAGGAAAAGAATGGCCCTTATAAGCAGAATTGCCACCGGGTTTGTTTACTGTGTTTCGGTTAGGGGAGTTACTGGATCTAAGACCGGGCTGCTGGATGAGCTAAAGAGTTTTCTTGGACAGGTAAAATCAGAATTCAGGATACCTGCTGCTTTGGGGTTTGGCCTGTCTTCTGTGGACCAGATTAACCAGATAAAAGGTTTTGCTGATGGTATAATAATAGGCAGCAAGATCCTGTCCATAATAGATCAGGAACCTGAACTGGACCAGGGCCTGGACAGGGTGGCTGAATTTTGCAGAGCGGTGAGAAAGAGCCTG
>JAIOXO010000038.1 GCA_022396035.1 Actinomycetes bacterium
AACGTTTCCTTAAGATACTGCGACCTATTAAAACCGGAAAGCTGCGGATAGCAGGAAAGGTCAGAATCGTCGAACCGGTAGTGCCCTCGGCGGCACGGGCGCTGATAAACAAAATCTAGGCTGAAATGTGGTTCCTGATTCGGTCAAGTCAGGTAGTAAAGGGTAAAATGAGGCAGGTGTATCAGCTGGAGGCAAAACTTAAGGCTGTAAAAGGGGTAAAACATGCTTCTCTGGCTAAATCTACTCTGGGCAAAGACATTTAGTTCAGGCATTTTCCTGGCCGTAGCGGCACCAGGACAGAATGCTGCACCGACTGCATTTAGGGTTTCGTCCCAGACAGATAGTTCTTCCAAAGGCAATAATCTTATGCGAAAAATCTGTCCAACTATTCCCGGGTATAACCTGTTGTAAATCTAATTCTATCTTATCCGGGTTGGAATTGGTGGTCAGGCCCAGTCTGGCAGCAATCCTTTTCATGTGGGTATCTACAACTATGGCCTGCTGTTCGAAGGCATTGGCCAGAACTACATTGGCGGTCTTTCTACCCACTCCCGATAGTGATGTAAGGTCGTCTATATTGGAGGGCACCTGGCCATTAAATTTTTTTATTATGTCCCCGGCGCAATTTTTTATGCTTTTGGCCTTATTTCTAAAAAAGCCTGTGGATCTGATTTCCTGTTCCAGGCGGGAAATATCAGCCTGGGCCAGCTCCGAGGGTGTTTGGTAGTGGCTGAATAAGTCAGGGGTTACTTTATTTACCTGCTTATCAGTGCTCTGGGCGGCCAGTATGGTGGCTATAAGAAGCTGAAAGGGGTTTTCAAAATTTAGTGAAGTGTCGTCGGCTTCCGGATACTGTTTCCTCAAGGTTGAAATTATTTTATCAATATTGTCTATAGCTGGTTTATACAGTCCTTGTTTGCTCATTTCCTGCCTTTCATTGATTTTAGATATTTTTTCATTTCTTTCCGGTTCATGGTGTTGGCTACATCACTGGACGTAAGCCATCCTTTACGGGCGGTGTTTATTCCGTATTTATAATCTTCCAGGCCGGCCAGGTGATGGGCATCGGGACTGATAAATATCTTTACCTTCTTATCCCGGGCGTATTTTACCAATCTCCAGTCCAAATCCAGCCGGTGGGGATTGGCATTTATTTCTATGGCTACCCCGTGGGCTGCTGCTGCATTTATGACCCTTATTATGTCCAATTTGTAGGGTTCGCGGGCAAGCAGTATTCTTCCAGTAGGATGGGCAAGTATGGTGGTATGGGGGTTTTCAATGGCCTTTATTACCCTGTTGGTCATGGCCTGCTCATCCATGTTGAAACTGGAGTGTATGGCAGCTATTACAAAATCAAACCCGGCCAGGATATGGCTGCTGTAATCCAGGTTTCCATCTGGTAGAATATCTGATTCTATGCCTTTAAAAATGCTGAAATCTTCAAACTCTTTTTCTATCTGCTGCAAATGAGATAGATATTTTTCTACATCTTTTTCCTTTACCCCATGGGCATAGGCTGCGGTCTGGCTGTGGTCGCTTATACCTGCATACTGCATACCCCTATCTTTTAGGAATTTACATACCTGGTCAATCCCAATATTGCCGTCACTAAAACTGGTATGGATATGAAAGAGCCCCCGGATATCGGATTCTTGGATCAACCGGGGCAGGATGCCATTTTTTGCTGCTTCAATCTCCCCCAGATTTTCTCTCAGTTCCGGAGGTATGTAAGACATGGAAAAAACCTTGAAAAGGTCTTCTTCACTGCTGCACTCTATCAACTTATCTTGTTCAAACAAGCCATACTCGTTCATTTTTATTCCCAGTTTTTTGGACCTGGAACGCATAGCAGTATTATGTTCCCTGCTGCCGGTAAAATGATGCAGGGCATAGGGGTACTGGTAGTCCTCCACTATCCTTAAATCTGCATTTATTCCTGATTTTAAGGTTATGCTGGATTTGGTCTCCCCCCTGGCAATTATATCCTTCTGGGCGGCAAAGGAGATAAAAAAATCCATGACCTCGGCCGGGCTGGTTGAACTGGCTACCAAATCTATATCCTTTACCACTTCTTTTTTTCTCCTCAGACTTCCAGCCATGCTGGCTCGAATAACCTGCGGGTGCCTGTTTAGCTCATCTAACAGCTTGGCGGCTTCATCTATGACTTCTGCATAAAGGAAATTGCCCCTGAATTTTTTTACTGTCTCTATGCCCTTTAGGATGTTTTGCTGGGTTTTGGACCCGAAATTGGGCAGGGCTGCTATAGTATTATTATTGCAGGCCAGTTCCAGCTCGGATATGCTTTCTATTCCCAGGCTGTGATAAAGGTATTTAATCTTGCGGGGTCCCAGGGTAGGTATCTTCAGCATTTCTACCAGTCCCGGGGGTATATCCTGCTTCAGCTGCTGGTACAGTTCAAACTGGTTGCCCTGAATCATTTGCAGAATCTGTTCTGCAATTTTTTTACCAATCCCTTTTATCTGTACAAGTTTTTCTATGCCAGGGTTGTCTGAAAGATTCAGAGTGGATGATTCCAGGGCCCTGGCTGCATTCTGGTAAGCCCTTATCTTGAAAGGATTTTCGTCTTTTAGCTCTAAAAGAGTGGCCGTTTCGGCCAGTATTTTACTGATCTGCTGTTTATCCATAGAAAGATGCCAATCTCTTTATAGCCTGGGATTTCTGACTTATTCCTATCTTGCTTTCCTTTACTGCCCGGTGAAGGATATCGATGGAGCGGTTATAATTTTCCCGGTCCACCGGATAGGGAATTCCATCCTTTCCCCCATGGGCAAAACTGAACCTTGCCGGATCCTGAATACTGTATTTGGCTCCATAAATCAATTCCGATATAAGGGCCAGAGCACGGACGGTCTTGGGGCCAACTCCTCTCAGGGAAAGCAGGGACTCAAAGTTTTTGGGTTTCAATTCATAGGTTCGGGCAAATATCTTGGAAAGCCGGGTAAAATCCATATCAGTTATTTTAATCTGGTGCCTGGCGGGAAGGCTGTATTTTTTTTCCTGGTAATCCTTTAGCAGCTTAACATCCTTTAATACTGCCGACGGTTTTTGCCGGGTTAGTTCAGCCATTACCTGTTTGGTATTTTGGCTGGTCCGGTGTACCAGATTCAGGGTAGGGTTTTTTTGGTCACAGCAAATTGCGGTATGGGGTTCGATAGTAAAATCAGATACTTTTTCTGACAACCAGTGGTATCTTCTGGCCATGCGGTTATTATCATTTAAACCCTGTTGGATTACAGACCAGTGTTTTCCATCGGCGGTAAAAAAGAAACAGTGGTGATACAGCTGGTACCCGTCCTGTATGGCGGAGCTGTCCACCTTGGCTACTATTTTGCTGTTATATACAAAAGAAGACAGATCCAGCCCCAGAGCATTGCCAGCGGTTTCAATCTCCTGGGGTGTTTTTCGGGAGGTAGCCCCTTTCCCGCCGGTAATATATAGGCCAAGGTCCTTTTCCAGCCCCTTGATTCCTTCTTTCAGCGCACCGCAGACGGTGGTGGTTACTCCACTGGAATGCCAGTCAAAACCTAAAACACAGCCCAGGGCTTGAAACCACAGAGGGTCAGACAGCCGTCCGAGCACTTCTGCCGGTCCGTATTCTGAAACCATCAGGCACACAATCTCCCGGGCCAATTTTTTCATCCGGTTAAACAGCCAATATGGAGCTTTACCCCCATGGAGGGGCAATTTCATTGAGCCGGTTTTCATAGATTCCTCCTAATTTAATGATACTATTTTAACATTGATTGGGGCAAAGGATAAATAGCTGCTTGTAATAATGATACTAATTATGTATCATTAGTTTGAGGTGAAAAATGAAACTTATAACCAGAGATACCGATTATGCAATAAGGGCTTTAGTTTATATGGCCAAGCACAGTAATCAGGACCATACTGTAAAACAGCTGGCAGAAATTCTGGATATACCCCAGCCTTTCCTGCGGAAGATCCTGCAGCAGCTGGCCAATGGAAACATACTGGATTCAACCAGGGGTAAGGGAGGAGGATTCAGTTTGGCCCGGCCGGCTGAAGATATTTATCTCCTAGATATAATGGATATATTTCAGGGAAAATTTGAGCTGCTGCAATGTATATTTAATAAAGATATTTGTGGCAATATAAAGGATTGCCTGTTACGGAAAAAAATAATGTCAATCAAGAATTATGTACAGAAACAGCTGGAAAATATAACCATAAAGCAATTAATAGAGGAGAAATGATGGCAAAAAGACAGATAATTAAGATAGATGAACAGAAATGTAACGGGTGCGGAGAATGCGTACCCAATTGTCCCGAGGGAGCCATACAGCTAATTGACGGTAAGGCCAGGCTGATCAGTGATCTGTATTGTGATGGGCTGGGAGCCTGTATTGGTGATTGCCCCCAGGAAGCTATAACTACAGAAATGAGGGAAGCGGAGCCTTATGATGAGAACAAGGTTATTAAGAATATCGTAAAACAGGGAGACAAAGTTATTAAAGCCCACCTGAAACATTTAAAAAGCCATGGCCAGAGCCAGTATTTAAAACAGGCCCAACAGTATCTGCACAGCCAGGGAATTAAGATAGAAGATGAACCTGATGATCTGGAGGCCCAGCAAGACAGCAAGAAGCCTGGAGAGGCAATATATTCGGGGTCATCAAAGCTGGGCAACTGGCCGGTACAGATAAATCTGGTACCTCCGGCGGCAGCATTTTTACAGGACTCAGAGCTTCTGGTGTCTGCAGATTGTGTGCCCTTCGCCTACCCTGGTTTTCACCAGTTACTGGAAGGCAAAGTTGTACTAGTGGGCTGTCCCAAGTTTGATGATGCCCAGGCTTATATGGAAAAATTCTTGCAGATATTCAACCAGAACAGGATCAAGTCGGTTACGGTAGTGAAAATGGAGGTGCCCTGCTGCAGCGGCATGGTAAGATTGGTTCAGGAGGCCATAAAGGCATCAGGCAAGACTATTCCTTTTGCCCAGATGACGGTTACGGTGAAGGGTGAAATAAAATAATTAAAGTTCTTCCCTTAAAGGAACGAAGGCTACCTGGCTTACCGCTTCCTTTTCAATGTTTTGCCCCTTCCTGGTTATTTTATACAGGGTCTGGTTAAAAGGAGAAGTACCTACCGGGATAATCATTATACCTCCGGGAGCAAGCTGTTCGGTCAGCGGGGGCGGTATCCTTTCGGGAGCGGCGGTAACTATTATTCGGTCATAGGGGGCATGTTCTTTCCAGCCATTATAACCGTTACCATGATAAAGGTATACATTGCGGTAGGTGATTAGAAGCTTTTGGGCCCGGGTATGAAATTCTTTTATGGCTTCTACTGAATAAACCTTCTGGGCCAGTTCAGCCAGAATTGCAGTCTGGTAACCGGAACCGGTCCCGATTTCCAGCACTTTTTCTTTTCCGTTTAATTGAAGCAGCTGGGTCATCAGGGCTACTATGTAGGGCTGGGAGATGGTTTGGCCGCTGCCTATAGGTAAAGGCCGGTCGTCATAAGCTTGGGCCTTATTTTTCAGGCCTGCAAATTTCTCCCGGGGGACTTTGTCCATAGCTTCTAAAACCCTGCTGTCTTCAATACCCCTGGAGATCAGCTGGTCATTAATCATTCTTCTTCTTTGTTGCTGGAGGCCGTCCATAATGAAACTTTTTATTTTTGGCTCTTTTTAAAAGTATTGTTGATTTTCCCTACACCACCTTTACAGAACAAGCTCCCAGCAGAAGAGCCCTTCTTGCTGCTTGCCTGGTTTTACCCTTCGCTACAGTATCAATAAACTCAAACCAGTGAAGGTAGTTA
>JAIOXO010000039.1 GCA_022396035.1 Actinomycetes bacterium
GCTAAAAAAGTTATAGTGTCTGCGCCCATGAAAGGCGATGGCGCCGATATTACTCTGGTACTGGGTGTAAATGATGAAAAGTATGATAAGAACCAGCACAACATTATAAGTAATGCTTCCTGTACCACCAACGGGCTTGCGCCTATTTGCAAGATTTTAAATGACCAGTTTGGTATTGAGAGCGGTATTATGACCACTGTTCACGCTTATACCAATGACCAGAGACTTCTGGACCTGCCCCATTCCGACCTCAGGAGGGCCAGAGCAGCGGCCATGTCTGTTATCCCTACCTCTACCGGTGCTGCCAAGGCTATTGGCCTGGTAATCCCCGAGCTGGAGGGGAAACTTGATGGCCTGGCTTTAAGAACTCCTATCCCGGTGGGCTCTATAATAGACCTGGTACTGAATTTGAATAAGGATGTTTCCATTGAGGATGTTAATCAGGCCGTAAAAGAGGGCTCGAAGTCACCACAGTTTGAAGGGATTATACAGTACAGTGAAGAACCGCTGGTATCTATAGATATAGTAGGTAATCCCCATTCCACCATATTTGATGCTCCCAGCACCATGAAAATGGGCAACTTGACCAAGGTTATGACCTGGTATGACAATGAGTGGGGTTATAGCTGCAGGTGTAAAGACCTTATTAAATTTCTTATGAAATAAAAATTTATTTTAATAGCATTAATAACCGGGGCATGTCCCCGGTTATTTATTGGTAAGGCAGGGGGTTAGTAAATGTTTAATAAAAAAACTATAAAAGATATAGATGTAGCCAAAAAAAAGGTATTGGTAAGGGTAGACTATAATGTGCCGCTAGATGAAAATCAAAAGATTACCGACAATACCAGAATAAAACTGTCGCTGGATACAGTCAACTACCTTATACAGCAGAAGGCCAAGGTAATACTTATGGCCCATCTGGGAAGGCCCAAGGGCCAGGTGGTGGATAAGTTCAGGCTTGATCCTGCAGCCAGGGAGCTGGGCAGGCTTCTGGGTAAAGAGGTTAAGAAATTTGATGAGACGGTTTCGGACCAGATCAAAAATTATATTGATAACACCATGGATTATGGTGAGGTGGTATTGCTGGAAAATGTCAGGTTTAATCCTGGCGAGAAGTCCAATGATGCCCAGTTTGCCAAGTCTCTTGCTTCTTTGGCCCAGGTATATGTAGATGATGCCTTCGGGGCGGCGCATAGAGCCCATGCTTCAGTGACAGGGGTGGCCGAATACCTGCCGGCAGTTGCCGGTTTTTTGATGCAGAAGGAAGTTGATACCCTGACCTCCCTGCTGGAGGATCCCAAAAGACCTTTTGTGGCATTACTGGGTGGAAGCAAGGTATCGGACAAGATCCAGGTTATAAAGCAGTTTTTAAGCAAGGTGGATACCCTCATTCTTGGGGGCGGCATGAGTTATACCTTTTTTAAGGCCCAGGGTTATGAGATAGGAAACTCTATTTGTGAGGATGACCAGCTGGATTATGCCCGGGATATGCTGGAGCTGGCCAAGAAGAACAATGTAAAATTTTTGCTCCCCATGGATATTGTAGTGTCAAAGGAGTATGATGGGGACTCAGACAAGCAAACTGTTTCCATACAGTCCATACCTGTTGGTTGGGAGGGGATGGATCTGGGGGAAAAAAGCATTGAAGTCTATCGCAAAGAGATTGCAAAGGCTGCCACCATATTCTGGAACGGGCCTTTTGGTGTGTTTGAATGGAAAAGGTTTGAAAACGGCACCAGAAATATTGCTGATGCGGTAGCCAACAGTGATGCGGTTACTGTGGTTGGCGGCGGAGATACACTGGCGGCTATCAAGAAATATAATTTATCCGGCAAATTTTCTCATGTATCCAGCGGAGGAGGAGCTGCCATGGAGCTTCTTGAAGGAAAGGAACTTCCCGGAGTGGCAGCATTATTGGATAAATAACAAGAAAGGTGATTAATATGAGAGTTCCCTTTATAGCGGGCAACTGGAAAATGAACATGACCCATATGGAGGCTATCAAGTTTTTCAATGATTTTGAATTTAAATTTGAAAACAGGCATAACTGTGATATTGCAATATGCCCACCCTTTACTGCCCTGCGGTCAGCGCAGACCCTTCTGGAAGCTAATGATCTGAAAGTTGGACTGGGAGCACAGAATATGTTCTACGAGGAAAGTGGAGCCTATACCGGAGAAATATCACCCAATATGCTTAAGGCTATGAACATAGAGTATGTTATTGTCGGCCATAGTGAGAGAAGGGAATATTTCAGGGAAACCGACCAGGATATAAATAAAAAAATTAAAGCAGCCTTCAATAATGGGTTGAAGCCTATTCTGTGCATAGGAGAGACCCTGGACATAAGGGAGAGCGGACAGGCGGAATCCCATGTGCTCAAACAGCTTACTGAATGCCTGGAAGGTATTGAGCTAAAACAGCTGATGCTGGTAACCATAGCTTATGAGCCTATATGGGCCATAGGTACCGGAAAAACTGCTACTGCCGGAGATGCCAATTCCATGTGCAGGGCCATAAGGGAAAAGCTGGCTTCTATCTATGGCCAGGCTGCTGCAGATGCAGTAAGAATTCAGTATGGAGGCAGTGTAAAGCCAGGTAATATCAGTGAACTTATGGAAACTTCCGATATTGATGGTGCACTGGTGGGCGGAGCCAGCCTTAAGGTTGATGATTTTTTATCCATAATTAATTACTAATCTTTTTCCCATCATATAAATTATAAAATCAATAGTACTTTGAACTGGAGTTCCAGTGATTAAAAAAAAGATTAAAAAGCCGGTATGCCTTATCATTCTTGACGGCTGGGGAATATGCTGTGAGGAGCAGGGTAATGCCATAGAGCTGGCCCATACTCCCAATATGGATGGTTACAGCAGCAGTTATCCCTATACCGAGCTGGTGGCCTCGGGAGAGGCAGTGGGTTTGCCGGATGGCCAGATGGGGAATTCAGAGGTAGGCCATTTAAACATTGGAGCAGGAAGGATTGTTTATCAGGAATACACCCGGATAAACAAGTCTATATCCAGCGGAGAGTTTTTTGAAAATGAAGTGCTGGTGAAAGCCATGCACAATGCCGGTCAGGGAAAGAATAATGCCCTGCATCTTATGGGCCTGGTATCTGACGGTGGAGTTCATAGCCATATAGAGCATCTGGAAGCTCTGGTTAAACTGGCTGTCAGGCAGAAGGTTCCCAGATTATATGTACATGCTTTTCTGGATGGAAGGGATGTTCCTCCCCGCAGTGCAATTCCCTATCTGGAAAGGGTTAACCGGATGTTGGAAGAAAATGGCCTGGGAGAGATAGCCACGGTCAGTGGCAGGTATTATGCCATGGACAGGGATAACCGCTGGGACCGGATCAAGAAAGCCTATGATGCTATGGTCTACAGGGATGGCAGGCATTACAGCCAGGCAGAAGAGCTGGTACAGGACTCCTATGACCAGGGAAAAGATGATGAGTTTGTAGTTCCTGCCCTGGTAGAGGTGGAGGACAGTGAAAGCGCCAGGATAAAGGATGGGGACTCAATTATATTTTTTAATTTCAGGCCAGACCGGGCCAGGCAGATTACCAGGGCTTTTATAATTGAAGATTTTGAAAAGTTTGACCGGGGCGAAAAACCACCTGAGGTATATTTTGTATGTATGACCCAGTACGATAAGAATATTAATGCGCCCATAGCTTTTCCCCAGAATAAGATTGAAAATACTCTGGGAGAGGTGCTGGCGCAGCATAAAAAAAGGCAGTTGAGGATTGCTGAAACTGAAAAATATGCCCATGTTACTTTTTTCTTCAACGGGGGCGTGGAAAAGCCCAATCCCCTGGAGGACAGGATTCTTATACCCTCTCCCCGGGTAGCAACCTATGATCTGAAACCGGAAATGAGCGCCTATAAAGTTACCGATACTCTTATTGAGAACATAGAGCAGAACAAATATGATGTAATTGTGGTAAACTATGCCAATCCGGATATGGTAGGCCATACCGGGTTCCTGGATGCGGCTATAGAAGCGGTCAAGGCTGTGGATACCTGCGTGGGGAGAGTAATTGAAAAAATAATTCAGGTAGGCGGATTGGGTATTATAACTGCTGATCATGGAAATGTGGAGGAGATGATAGACCCGGTTACCGGGGGAACAGTTACCAAACATTCCAATTCCAAGGTGCCTTTTATAATCTGTGATCACAGTATTAAAAAATTAAGGGATAGTGGCCAGCCCAAGCTGTGTGACATAGCTCCCACCATCCTGGATGTCCTGGGTATCGATAAGCCGCTGCAGATGACCGGGGTTTCACTAATTGACAAATTATAATAAAATATTTTGATAATTGAATAAATTTGTTAAAATAATTAAAAATTGTTAGAAAAGAGGTTTGGATTAATGGGTTCTGTATTGTTAAACATTATTTTTGCCATACATATAATTGGCTGTCTGGGAGTAATACTGCTCATCCTGCTGCATAGCGGCAAGGGCGGGGGTATAGGAGGATTATTCTCGGGAATGGTTGATACCTTTGACGGTTCAGGCATTGTGGAGAAAAATCTAGACAGAATCACTATAATAGTAGGTGTGTTATTTGCAATAACTACCATAACATTGTTTATATTATTGTAAATTTACAGGATTATACAGCGAAAGGAGGTTCCTATAGGAAAATAATCTTGTATCGAATTTAATTAGTTAGAGGAGGATAAATGTCAATATTTAGAAAATTGAGCACAATAGTAGCGTTAATAGTGGCAGTAGCAATGGTAGTAACCGTTTTTGCCGGTTGCTCGCAGCAAGCTGCTCCTGCCGAAGAGACTGCCCAAGAGGCTCCGGCAGAAGAAGAAATGGCTGAAGAGCCTGCTGAGGAAGAGCCAGCAGAAGAAATGACCGAGGAGCCTGCCGAGGAAGAGGCTGCCGGTCCCAAAGAAGGCGGAACCATGAGGATGTATATCCATGAGCCGGTATCTCTGGATCCACCAAATAGTTATGAGAGTGAAGGTATCCAGGTTATAAGGCAGATATGGGATGGATTATTTGAATATAATCCTGAAACCCTGGAAGCCGAGG
>JAIOXO010000040.1 GCA_022396035.1 Actinomycetes bacterium
GACGATAGTCTTTTAAGAAGTAAATACAGCTGTTTTTTTAAGTCTTCTGTCAATTTATTTCCTTTCGAACATACTTGATTTAAGGAAATATTAGCAAACATATGTTCGTATATCAACAATATTTTTTAAAAGAGCCAAATATTTTTAATTACCAGATTATTAAAACCAAAATGTTTACAGCAGGGGTTAAATATCCACAAACCAGAAGTACCTGTTACTGAAAGACGGGTCAGGCTGGTAGGGGTATAAGATATTGGATAGGAATCCAAAATTTTGGTTTTTGCTAAAATTTGCCATACCTTTTACTTTAAATTTGCCTATTGTTGTTACCCCATAATAAGTGGTAAGCACTTTTACGTCAATATTATGGTTTACCGGGCATTACAAATGTTTGTTAGTTTTTAATTCAAGGACTGCCGGTTAAGCTGCTGTTTTTGTACACTGGCCCGGTGGCAGTTAGACCCATAAAAAGTTGGCGGGGAAATATATTACCATATTACTCTATCGCGGGTATGGCTGCCAGACCTACAATACTGGGACCGGAATGGGTACCAATAACCGGGGTAATCTCGGTGAATATGGTCTCTTTGATGTTCAAGGATTTTTCTTTTTTTATCAGCTGGTTAAGGTTATGGGCTGCATCCAGGTCTGCACCATATATAATGGATAGAATAATAGCGCCTTTATTACCATAAATTGATTTGAAATCTTCGGCTATCTGCAGTATGGAACTTTTCCTGGTCCTGGATATTTTGGACACTTTTACTTTGCCCTGGTCCATTACTAAAACCGGCCTTACTTTTAAGGCCATATTGAGCAGCCTTTTTAATCCAGAAACTCTTCCGCCTCTTAATAAATATTCAAAATTCTCCACTGTGGATAAAAATATACTTTTATCTATTAGATAGTTTATGGTATCTTTTATGGTTTCTGCATCCTTACCTGCGGAAGCCATCCGGGCTGCAGTCAGTACTGGCAGGCCCAGGCCCATGGTAACCGATTTAGAATCAAATATTTCTATCCTGGTTTCAGGAAATTTCTTGGAGGCCATTAGTGCAGAATCAACAGTATTGGATAGTTTGGAGCTTATGTGTATGGAGTATATAATGTTGGCCCCTTTGTTGCTGATTAAATCTGAATAGAGGCTTAAGAAATCCTTTGGAGATGGAGCGGATGTCTTTACTTCCACATTCTTGTCCAGCAAATCATAAATTTGCTTATTGGTTATATTGGCTCTATCCTTGTATTCTTTTCCCTGAAAATGCATATAAAGCGGGACAATGCTTATGTCGTATTTGGACTGGAGGTCATCGGGAATGTCTGCCGTACTGTCTGTTACAATAGCTACTTTGTCCATTTTCTTTAATTGGTAATTTTATTGCTTAATTTATTATATAATTTCATAAAACATTGTACAATATTATAATGCCTAGTTTTTAACAGGTGTACAATATGAATAAAAGAGCATATTTAGTAGTAATTCTCCTGGCCATGGCAGTGGCCTTGAGCTCATGCTCCAGCAACTCTTATAGCAGCCAGGCTACAGACGGGTTTGCCTCACTGGACCAGCTAAATCCAGAAAACCGGATTGTAGACCTTGCTGGAGAATGGGAGTTTTACTGGAATCAGCTATTGGCCCCGGAAGACATAGAAGCCCATCTTTTGCAAAGAAAGCTGGTTGCAATTCCCCATAGCTGGGACGATCTGGGATATCCCCTTCAGGGATATGCTACCTACCGGTTAAAAACCGAACTGGAGCCTGATACTATATACGGCCTGGAGTTGAATGATATAGCTACTGCTTATAATTTATATATAAACGGTGAACAGGCTGCAACCCGGGGAAAAGTAGGGAGAAAGGATGCCGACTCCGTTTCCAAACTGGGCTCCGAAATAGTGATTTTTAATACTGAACAGAAACAGGTAGAAATAGTATTACAGGTATCCAGCTTTTCTTATTACAAGGCGGGCATATCGGGCAAGGTAAGACTGGGGGGTGTCTACCAGTTACAGCAGTCAAGATATAAGAGGATTGCCCTGGCCCTGATCCTTTCCGGAATACTGCTGTCCATGGCTGCATATCATTTGTTGTTCTTTATATTTAGAAAGAAAGAACTTTCCAACCTATATTTCAGTATAGCCAGCTTTATTGTGTTTATACAGACCATTTTTGAGGAAAGCCATTTTTTCAGTTTTCTTTTCCCCCGGCTCAACCTGCAAACCGAAGAGCGGATACAGACCATTCTGCTGATACTTATATTGCCTGTAGTCATAGCCTCAATTTATAATATTTTTAAAACTTCTTTTCATAAACCGATAGTATATTTTTTTTATATCTCTTCTTTTTTATTAGCAGTTGCAGTTATTTTTACTCCTTTTGGCGCCTCCAATCCGGTATGGCCTATTTATGGTTTGCTTGTATTACTGGGGACAGCTTTTTTAATTTATGCCCTGGTTAAAAATATTAGAGCCAGAAATTCTAATGCCTTCTTTCTTCTAACCGGAACTGTATGCCTGGCAGCAGCAGTAGCCCATGACTTTCTGGTGGATTACAGGATACTGCAATCCTATAAACTGTTTTCTGTAGGATGGGTAATATTTCTGGTCATGGTATCTACAATTATAACCAATCAGTTCTCTGCCAGCTTTAAGAAAGTAGAACAGCTGTCTGTGGAGATAAACAAAAAAAATATTGATCTAAAACAGGCATATCTGGAAGTTGAAAAAAGAGTAAAAAACAGGACCAGCCAGCTTAACTTAGCTAAAAAGAGATTAGAAAAAGCCAATGAACAGCTTAAGAAGGATAAACAGATGTTTAAGGTTCTCAGCATTACTGACGGCCTTACCGGTCTTTTTAACCATAACCATATAATTGGAGAGCTTAAACGTGAAATCAACAGGTCCAAACGGTATGGTAACCTTTTGTCGGTAATTATGATGGATATAGACCATTTTAAAACCATCAACGACATCCACGGGCACCAGAATGGAGACAGGGTGCTAAGCGAAATCGGTAATATAATTAAAGAAACCCTGCGAAAGGCAGATATTGCCGGAAGATACGGTGGGGAAGAATTTCTGATTATTATGCCTGAGACAGGTTTGGATTCAGCCTATTTGCTGGGAGAAAGATTAAGGGAAAAAGTTGCTGACCACAGGTGGAAGATTGGCAATCTAAAGGTAAACGTAAGCGGAGGGGTAGCCCAGCATGAATATGATATGAGTTACGGGGTGTTGCTGAGTAAGGCAGATAAACTGTTGTATAAAGCTAAGCAGGAGGGAAGGAACCGGGTGGAAAGATAATAGATTAATGGTAATAAATATTATAGAATTTAGGTAAGCAGGAGGTATTTATGGCAATTAAATTAAATCTTTCAGAAAAACAGAAGAAACAGGTTAATAAGAAATATACCAGGGACGGTGAAACTGAATGCCAGTTATGCGGAAAGTTAATGGATGCTGATTCCCGCCTGGATTATCATTACCTGTGCCCCCCTCTAAAATATGAGAGGGATCAATTTGAGAATCTGGTCCCGGTATGCAAAAATCATAAAAGAGATCTGAAAAACCTTTCGGTAAATGAATTTATGGCACTGGGGCAGCTGGAAGATTTTTTTGCAGATGGCAGCCCCAAAAGATTAGACCAGGTTCTGAGGCAGAAAATCGGCAAAGATATAGGCCTTCCGGTGTCAGTAAAAATGGACCAGGGTAACGGCCAGCTGGAACTTAATCTGGAAAGCAATAGCTACCAGGTACCGGTTTCGGTTTGTCCCTCTACCGGCTATCATTACTTCTATGCAGTGTTACCGGCAAAATACATACATAATGATACCGAACTGCAGCCCCGGCCATTGGAGATGAAAAGGATGTGGGAGCTTTACCGTCACCTAATTGCCCATAGCCAGTTGACTCCTTCTGTCTGCAGGCTAAAAGACAGTCGTATCCTTCTTTTTGACGGTCAGCATAAGACAGCAGCCCAGGTCTGGGCCGGCAGGACGGATGTTGAATGCAAGATTTATATCGACCCCGAGGTAAGGGTTTTAAAAGAGACCAATTTAATTGCCCATGACCGCCTTCGCCAGATGCCTTTCTTCAGTTCTGTGCTTATTAACAAATGGGCCGACCTGTTTGCTGAAGAATGGCGCCAGTACCTGGATACACCAGGGCCTAAATCAGAAGCTAATTTTGTTTCATTTCTGGTAAAAAGGGGCAAGAAAAGATCAGAAGCCACCAATATGATGGTGAGCAATATCTATGATAGCATACTGGAAGATAAACAGAATCAATTTACCCCGCTGGTATCTGATTATGGCCAGGCGGATAACGGGGTTATAAGTCTGGGACAGCTTAAGCAGAATCTTTTTAAGAAATTTATAGCCAGGCCTCCACTTAAGATGGATATGGAGAAATCGGATGAACTTAGGGAGTATGAAAGGGAAAATATGATCAGCCTGTTAAACCTGCTAAAAGTAGCTACCATGGATGGAGAGGAGGATAAGGTAACCAACATTTATTCTCACGGTTCCATTAAAGCCTGGTCCACCTTGATTAAGGATACTCTGTCCCAGCTACTGGGATTATATGATGAGGTGGAAAGAAAGAGAATACTTTTAAGGGAAATCAGTGATGAGAGCTGGGATACTATCAATGAAAAAATTAACCGGCTTTTTAGCCACAGGGTATGGTCCAAAGAAAGCCAGAGGGGTATCAGCAGCTATAAAAACAGCAAGGAAGATGAAGTGATTGAATACCTGAAATCCAGGGGCTTGAGCGTTAGATGGATATTAAGTGAAGCCGGGACCAGGGTAAATATTAATAATTTTGTGGATTAGCATATGGGGCAGATTAATAAGTTCGAAGAGCTGATAGAGCATATGCATTTTCTGGAACAACTTTCGGTTAATGTGCATGGCTTAAAGGAAGAAGAGGATATATATCAACTGATAAATGATCATTTTAAGGCTGCCGGCAAATATACGGTAGGCCTGCTGATGCTTACCGGTGAGGGCGA